>JAIPFV010000048.1 GCA_021736475.1 Spirochaetia bacterium
TTGCGGTTTTAGAAGAGACAATTAGCTCTAAGAATCCATCCGCCACGGAGGGTCAAATTGAGGCCTTGCTTCGCAGACCGCTGGAATCCGGAGTGTTTACTTCGGATAAGACTAAGCAGCATGAACTTGCACTCTTAGTTGAAGCGGGAGAGTTCCTATTCGAAACCCGGCGGGAGTCAACGGCGGAACAGGCGCTGCGTTTGTATTTGGATCTAAGCACACAGAGAGGTGAGCATACGGGACGGGTGTTGTTTTTACTCGGACAAATTTATGAGTCTCCTGCACCGCCCCGGGATGAACGACAATCGGCGGAATACTACCGCAAAATTGTATCTTTTTATCCTACAGATCCTTATCGGCAACGGGCGGAGCAGCGGATTAAGTATCTTCAGCGTCATTTCTTGCAGATCCGTTGACATAGCGGCACAAAATGCGGTATAAAAACCATAAAACTCTTAGGATGACAGGTATATGCTGGAAAAAATATCCGACAAATTTAGCGACATAGTTAAGCAGGTCTCAGGCAAGTCTACGATATCCGAAAAGAATATTCAGGATGCCGTTGAAGAGATCAAACTTGCCCTGCTTGAAGCCGATGTCAATCTGAGGGTTGTGAGAAGGTTTGTTAACCGTACTATCGAAGAGGCCAAGGGCGAAGAGGTTTTACGCTCGGTTAATCCCGGACAACAGTTTATCAAGATTGTGCATGATAAGATAGTCGGGCTCTTGGGTGATGAGCGCCAAAAGCTTGAGTTAAAGGGCCCGGATACCCAGTCGGGTATTCTGATGATGGGCCTTCAGGGTTCCGGTAAAACTACTACCGCCGCCAAATTAGCCAAACAGCTTAAAAAAGAGGGGCGTTCACCTCTTCTGGTGGCTGCGGATTTAGTGCGGCCGGCTGCGGTAAAGCAGCTGCAGGTACTTGGCGAACAGATAGATGTGCCGGTTTATGCCGAGGAGAGCAAAGATCCTGTTAAAGTGGTCAAGCATGCCCTGGCGGAGGCCAAGAAAAATCTATACAATACGGTAATTGTGGATACGACCGGACGACTTCATCTTGACGAAGAAATGATGAAGGAAATCCAGAGAATCCATAAAGCGGCTCAACCGGTTGAATCTCTGTTTGTTGCCGATGCAATGACCGGTCAGGATGCGGTGAAAATAGCGAAGGAGTTCGATGAAAAAGTCGGCATTACCGGTGTGGTGCTGAGTAAATTCGACTCCGATACCCGTGGCGGTGCGGCTTTGTCACTGAAATCGGTCACTGGAAAGCCGCTGAAATACATAGGAATCGGGGAGAAACCCGACGATTTAGAGCCCTTTTTTCCGGATAGGATTGCCTCGCGAATTCTTGGGATGGGAGATGTAGTCAGCCTGGTTGAGAAGGCCCAGGAGACAATTGACGAGGATGAAGCGGCGAAACTGCAGCAGAAGATGGCCAGTGCCACCTTTACCTTGGAAGATTACCTGGAATCCTTCGCCAGAATGCGTAAAATGGGCAGCATGGAATCATTGTTAGAGATGATCCCCGGTGCCAAGGGCAATATAAGTGAAGATGACATTGATGAAGGTGAAATGAAGCGGGAAGAGGCCATTATTTTGTCCATGACCCGGCAAGAGCGAAGAAATCACCGAATTCTCGGGCCTTCGCGAAGAAAGAGAGTAGCAAAAGGAAGCGGTACCTCGGTATTTGAGGTAAACCGTCTTATCAAAAAGTTTGAGAAAATGCGGCTGATGATGAAAAAAGTCGCCAAAAATAAAAAATATCAGGCTCAAATGATGAAGAGTCTTGGTGTATAAGGTTAAAAACCCGGAGGAGGTTCTAGTTGAGTGTTAAAATTAGGTTGAAGAAATTTGGAACAAGAAAGCGCCCCTACTATCGTTTGGTAGTTATGGATAAAGATGCGCCCCGCGACGGAAGAGCGCTTGAAGAGGTAGGTTACTATCATCCTATCGCAGCGGAAGAAAAACAGCTTAAGCTGAACGAAGATAAAATTAAAGAGTGGATTAACAAGGGCGCTCAGCCCTCTCCAACGGTAAAACGTCTGCTCAATAAGAATAATATCTTCCTAAACCGCGAAAAATAGACTGATAGAGTTCAAAGAAAACCAATGGTAGTCAAATGCGTGTAGTGGAGGACGTTGTGGAAAAAGATCTTGTTGAATATGTAGCGAAGTCCCTAGTTGATGACCCCGATGGGGTTGTGGTAAATATGATCGAAGGCGAAAAATCTACCATTTTAGAGTTGAGAGTTTCGCAAGATGATATTGGTAAGGTAATCGGGAAGCACGGCCGAATTGCAAAGGCAATTCGTACCATTTTAAGTGCTTCGGCTACCAAAACCGGTAAACGGATAGTGCTAGAGATACTGGATTAATGGAAAAGCTCGCTGTAGGTATCGTACGTACTTCTCATGGAGTACAGGGATACGTAAAGGTAAAGAGCTTCTCCGGTGAAACAGCGCACTTCTCCAATATGCGGGAAGTGCTGCTGATAAAGGACAATCGAGAGAAGGTGTATCGCATAGAAGCGGTCAAAACGGTGCATGCAGGGGTTTTGATCAAGTTTGAGGGAGTGGATTCTCCGGAGGCGGGAAAACTGTTGTCCGGCTCGGAGATCTGGGTTGAACGAAACCTTTCCGCCCCTCTAGAAGACGGTGAATTTTATGCGGCAGATGTGCAGGGCTGCCATCTTATCTATCAGGGCGAGGATGTGGGGGTCGTAAAATCAATTATTGAAAACGGCGCCACCGACTTGCTAGAGATAATGGTAGAGGGCGGCACAAGAATTGTTCCGCTGACCGAACAGTTTGTCGGTACTATCGATGTACAAGCCAAGACTATCGAGTTAAAGGACGACTGGGTTCTGTTGTGAAATACACAATACTCACCCTGTTTCCGGAGATCATTGAACAGTACTTCAATAGTTCGATAATGGCAAAAGCGGTCGAACGAGGTGTTGTTGAAATGCAAGTCATCGATTTTCGGGATTTTGCAACCGACCGACACCGAACATGTGACGACGCGCCCTATGGCGGCGGAGCGGGTATGGTTATTAAACCGGAACCCCTAGCGTCTGCCTTGGAATCGGTTGGAGGGCGGCAGAAAAGGGTTGTCTACCCTAGTCCTTCCGGAAAGCTTTTTCATCAGGGGTATGCGGAGCAGCTATCGAGTGATGAAGAGCTGATTTTTATATGCGGAAGGTACGAGGGAATTGATCAACGCATCATCGACATGTATGTAGATGATGAAATTTGCATTGGTAATTATGTGATGTCCTCGGGAGAGTTGGCATCTTTGGTAATAATTGATACGGTGTACCGGTTGGTAGATGGGGTAATTAGGAAAGAATCTCTGGATGAAGAGAGCTTTTCCGACGGATTATTAGAGTATCCGCACTATACCCGACCAGCTGAATTTCAGGGACACAAGGTTCCGGATATATTGTTGTCCGGTAACCATGCCGAAATAGAGAAGTGGCGATACGCACAAAGAGTGGAAAAAACAGAACGGTTTAGGCCGGATTTACTTAAGGAATAAATAATCCTTAGAGGAAGGGGAATAATATGGATTTAGTTCAGGCAGTTGAAGCAGAACAGATGAAGGAAAATGCCGATAACTTCAGAATAGGTGACACGGTAAAAGTGCATTTTAAGATTGTTGAGGGGCAAACCGAGCGTATACAGATTTTTCAGGGAATCGTACTTTCTATGAAGAATACGGGTGTCCGAAAAACATTTATTGTACGTAAAATGTCATACGGCGTTGGGGTAGAGCGTGTATTTCCGGTTTACTCACCGCGGATCGATCGGATCGAAGTTGTCCGTCGCGGTCGTGTGCGCCGGGCGAAACTCTACTATCTGCGTAAGCGTGTTGGAAAAGCAGCCAAGGTGAACGAGCTGATTCGACGTCGCGACCAGATTAAAAAGGCCGGCGAGTAAACGCCGTGCCTGCTGCATGGAGCAGCCATCGATAGGGCTTTTATACAGTATAACAGCCGGCTTCACCGAACAAACGGTGAAGCCCGGCAGTATTGTCTCATTCAGCGTCCAGAGAAAGATCGGCGAACATAGTTGGGTCGTACGGATGTTGGGGCGGGAAGTCAGAGTTGTTTCGGACCTGCAGTTGGAGGTTGGGGCACGTCTGAAAGCTACCGTGCAACTTGAATCCGGAAAACTCCTGCTTAAAATAGATCGTCAGGCACATGCGCTGAATAACATCCTTCAAACCTCAAATCTACCCGATACTCAGACCAGCCGAATGCTGATTCAAGCTTTTATAGCCCAGGGGCTGCCCCTGCGTGAGGAGCGTCTTAGGGCGGCCCTCAAACTTTTTTCACAGTTAGAGGTGAAAGATTCCGCCACTTCCCGTTTAATCGCCATTGTCTATGACAAGGGACTTTTCCTTACCCCTGAGCAGATGAAGCGGCTGCAGCTGCTTGTCTTTGGCGGAGAGTATAGCCGGCGGGAGGGCTCTCCTGCTCAACAGGAGCAGCAAGATACAGGCCATGGTCAAAATCAGCAGGATACAGACCGGGAGCCGCCACAGGGGCGTCAGGGGCAACAGAGGCACAATCAAACCAACCAGCATAAGCGGGGCTCTAATCCAAAACTAATTGAACAAGATCTGCGCACGCAGATTACCAGCCGAGGCTCCGATGCTTCACTGCTGCATCTTTTTAATCATATCCAAGCCCGGCATAAAAACTGGATTATTATTCCCCTTTCATTCAAAGCCACGGCGGCTGCAGAGGAACCTCAGAACGATTCCGGAATTCTACGTTTACAGCTTGATCCCGAGGGACGACCGCAGCAATTCAGCCTTACCTTCCTTCTGTACCGTAACACCGAGTGCTCTAAATGGCATTTTGCCGGGAGAATAACAAGCCCGCAGTCAAAAATCCGCATTTATAGAGGTAATAGGGAACAGGGACGTCCGAATGCCGAGATTCTTTCAAGATTACATAAAAAACTCAATAACCTGTCCTTTGAAATTGACGATACTATAAGAGAGGCTACAGAGTTTGATCCTTTCGGTACGGAGGATTTAAGCTTATTAAAAAGGGTCGATACAACGGCATAAATTGGGTATAGTGGTGGATAAAAACAAGGCGGTTGCATTAAAGTATAGTAAAGAGTTGCCGGCTCCCTTTATAGCGGCCAGTGGAAAGGGACATTTGGCGGATAGGATGGTAGAAATTGCTGAAAAAAACGGAATTCCCGTCGAAAAGCGGGATGATTTGACCGAGGTTTTATTCACTTTAGATGCCGGTAGTTTTATTCCGGAGGGCTTATATGAAGTTATAGCCCAGCTATATGTTACAATTGCTGATGTGCAGGATGAAGTATGAGAAGTATAAAAGTAGATGAACTAAAACCCGGGATGAAGTTTTCAAAACCGGTGTACATGGACGGAGAGAACCTGTTGGTACCTGAGGGGATAGAGGTAAAGCAGAAGGATATTGACCGTCTGCGTCGCTGGGAAGTGACTGAGGTTCAGACTGAGGGGGAGATTCTGGCCGAAAGCGGAGGAACCTCTCAGGACCGTATGTTTTACGGTGAAGGTGCCACCTTTGAATATAATAAAGCAGTTGATTTAGCGGACAATATTTTTATACAGACAAATGACGGCGGGCTTCCTGATAAAATCGATATCGATGAGGTAGTGGAAAATGTGTTCCAGCTGCTCATTGAAAAACCGGACCAGTTGATTGGTCCGATGTTTCAGGTACAAAATACCCAGCATTCACTTTCACAGAGTGCGGTTAATTGTATTATTTTGGCAGTCTTAATTGGGAAAAATTTGAAACTGCCGAATTATCAACTGGTGAATCTTGCGACGGCTGCCTTTCTTCATGATATTGGTATGACAAAAATTCCGAAGGCTATTCTAAATAAGAGTGGGGCCCTTAGCGAGAAAGAGCGAAAAGTGATGACAACCCATCCGATTTACTCTTACCGTATTATTACCCGGGATTTGGGGTATGCGGAGGAGGTTGGGAGAACGGCCCTCTATCATCACGAGCGTTGGGATGGCAAGGGGTACCCAAAACAGCTGAAGGGGAAAGAAATTCCACTGACTTCAAGAATTCTTTCAGTAGTTGATGCGTATGAGGCGATGGTAAGAGAACGGCCTTATCGAGATTCCATGATCGGCTATCGAGCTATGCGGCAAATTTTGAATGATAATTCACGCAGGTTTGATGCAGAGATTCTCAAGGTCTTCTTAAAAAGCATGGGGATCTATCCGGTGGGAAGCATTGTTATTTTGAATGACGGATCGGTGGCAAAGGTAGTACGGAACCAAAAAGAGGTTCCCCTCAGACCGGTTGTGCGTGTGTTAGTCAGCAGCAGCGGCCGAAAAATACCTACGGAGCAGCAAAAAGAGGTAGATTTGATCTCATCCAGCGGTAGTTTTATAGTAAAAGCCGTAAGTGTGGGAGAAATGAAGAAGATAAACCAGAAAAAGTGAGAATAAGATGATCTCATGGCGCAATGGTGAATCAATGGCAAGTGACTATTTTTGCGAGCATGGGTATAAAATTCTTGCCCGTAACTACCGTTGTAAGCGGGGTGAAATTGATATTATAGCAGCACAGAAGGGACTGTTAGTCTGTGCGGAAGTAAAAACATGGAGTAGAGTTGAGATGGATGGAATTGAGTATTCTGTCGATTATAAGAAGCAAAGGGCCTTGTTGGCGGCGTGTAAAGTTTTTTTGCTAAAAAACCCTAAATACGCTGAATCTATGGTAAGATTCGACGTAGTCTTTATTGATGCTGACAGTGGGGTCTTGCGCCATATTGAGGATGCCTTTACAGAGAGTGGTGTAATATGATACGGATTGCAAAGCAAACTGATCCCAAAAAGTTAGAAGAGCTTAAACAGAAGATAAACGACAAGAAGTATCTGAATACAGCCATCAATACCTTAGCTGTAACGATAACCAAAGAGATTCTACACATAAAAGAGGAGTAGTACTTGAGTAGAAGAAACAACTCGTCCCGTCGTGGACGCCGGCGCGGTCGCGACCGAAGCGAAGCACAGTCGAAAATAGCCGGTTCTGTTCAACTTACATGTGTCCGTTGCGGGAAAAATATTCGTAATCCACAAATGGCTCTTGCTACCCCGGAGAATGAGCCAATCCACTTTGACTGCGCAATCCAGGAAGTAGCAGAGGCTGAGAACCTGGGGGCAAGAGAAAAAATATGCTATCTTGGACAGGGATCCTTTGGTATAATAAAGTTCAAGTCCGGTTCTTCGAATAGGGATTTTAGTATCAGAAAGCGTATCCCGTATGAAAAAGCGGAACAGTCAGTTAGCTGGCGGAAGGAAATGCGGGAAAAACTGGATTTTGGACGGTAATTCAATATGTCATTGAAATACGCAATTTTGGGGCTCTTGGATCAGGAACCTCACTACGGCTATGAGATCAAACAAAAGTTTGAACACATGATGGGCGATCTTTGGCCGGTTTCTTATGGACAGTTGTATCCCACCCTACGAAAGTTAGCGGAAGATGACTTGGTTACCATGAAAACCGTGCAGGGAAAAAAAGCCGTTGAGAAAAATGTGTATTCTATTACTGGAACCGGCAGCTCTTTTTTTAGCAGCTGGCTACTTAACCAGAAAAAAAAGGTTCAAATTTCAATTAAAGACGAATTTACACTGAGTCTCTTCTTTCTTGATAGAATGGATAAGTACGAGGCACAGGATATGCTTAGAACAAAGCTGCAGGAGCTGCATGAGAAGCAGCGTAAGTATGCTGATGAGTATAAACTCTATACAGACAATACCCCGCGATACAAGAAGGCCCTTACCCGTAAGATGCTCCTGCACCTTGATGCCGAGCAGAAATGGATAGAAGAGCTGCTACAGGCACTTTAAAAAAAACGCTTCAGCTGCTCATGACGAGGGACTGAAGCGTTTACTTACACCTACCGATAAGATACTACTAATAAGAAAATAGCCGGATACGGCTATTTTCGTTGTTTCGGCTGCCGCGAAGCGGCATGCGAAACTAATATGACATTAATGTCCGCAGAACCTCTTGGGCTTTATCTTGAACGGTGCTAATGTAGTTGCCTTGTGATATTCGAATCAAAGCCCGGTAAATACTTGGGTCGTTCAGACCATTATTATGCTCTGCAAGCTTTTCAATAGAGAGCAGGGCCGCATAGGCAAAGTTCTGGTCCGGGGTCATAATATCCTGGTTAAGAATACTAAAAGAGATAGCTTGGGTCATCTGATTGTTCTCGTTATCAGCGGCCATCTCTCCTAATGCGTAGACAGCTTCGGCCAACACCATTGGTTCATCATCGGAAAGCAGCACGTTTATAAGAGTATCCTTCGCCGATTCGCCGCCTATTTTTCCAAGCAGTTCACTGGCTCTGCGGCGAACTTCCGGAAAATTATTGATAAGCCGGCCGTTCTCACGAAGCTGTACTCCGATACCTTCAGAAGAAAGCCGGTCGAGAATATAGGTAGCCTCGGCATCACCGGCTGTCACCTGTCCTTCTTCTACAAGCTCTTCAAGATTATCCAGGGCAGATAACTTACTACTGCGATTATCATCAAAAGCCTGTTCTCCGATTATCCGCATCTCAACACTTTGAAGAAATAGTTCTTCAACGGTAGTTTCTTCTTGTTCCTCAGACTGTCCGTTATCTCCCTGCTGAGACCATCCGTACACAGGGATTAAAAAAAGTATGAGAAAAATTGTAACTATTTTCCCGAAGTTGTTTTTCATAGCACACTCCATAGACTAAATTGTTTATTTTGTAATTTTCCATTGAGAGTCTACCTTCTCGAGGGTGTAGACTACAATAGGTTCTCCATTTACATTCATATATGCTCGGACCTTATTTTCACTTAGCGGCTTGATGTCGTCGATGCGTACATCCTTACGACTGGCTACCACTACATAGTTGAAATAATCTTTAAGACTTCGCAGTTTGATGTCATATTTTTGCAGCAACGGCGCCTCTGAGTACTCTTTGAGTACTTCCGGATCGCTATAATAATCTTTATACTCTTTGGTTAGATAATCAAGCCATTCCTGATAATTACGGTTGGCAATGATTTGGTTCAGTTCTTGAACCAGATTAGCGAGATCCTTCTTTGTTTCCTGATACTCCTCCTCTCCCATAGTATACTCTTCTGTACTCTTGTCCTGTGAGGATTGGGGTTCAGTAGTTTGCTGCTCATCTACGACTGGTTCACTCGTTTGTTCAGGTTCAGGCGCTGTAACAGCGTGAGAACTATCGACCTCCTCTTCTGCCGGAGGTGTACCTGCACAACCGGCGATCACTAGGGATGAAATTAAAATCCATATAGCCGCATACATAGGGTGGTTTCTCATTACTATAAAGTGTATCCATGTGCGGGTACTTTGTCAAAACTATTTTTCCAAAACAGCTTTTCTTGTACTCTGCCTTGACCATATGTGGCTCCGCTATTACAATTCTTGCATGCAAACAGCTATTTTCCCTGGTACTTTCGATCCGCCTACTAATGGGCATTTGAACTTAATTGCCCGCGCGGCAAGCATATTTGAGCAGCTCCACGTGGTAGTTGCAGTAAATCAGGCTAAGAAAACCCTGTTCACTCCAGAGGAACGTCTTGAGATGATGCGGGAGCTTTTAAAATCCTACGGCAATGTAGAGGTTAACCTGTGGTATAGCCTGATTGTGGATTATGCTGTAGAGCATGATGCCAAAGTAATGCTGCGGGGCGTGCGGGCTCTGGTTGATTTCGGCTATGAATTTGAACTGGCCATGACGAATAAAGAGCTTAGACCGGAACTTGAGATTCTGTTTATGCCGACAGACCCAAAATATTTTGTACTTCGTTCTTCAGCAATCAAAGAGATTGCAATGTATAATGGCGACCTGTCTACTATGGTTCCTCCCCAGATCGCCGATGCGCTGAGAGATAAGTTAGGGGTAGTTGACAATTGATCTGTATTAAGTTATGTTCGTTTGACTATTAAGAAAATAGCCGTAGACGGCTATTTTCTCGTTTCGATTACTGCGCAGCAGTAAGCGAAACTAAATAAAGAATTTGAGAGGTTTTTTATATGGCAGTACCTAAAAGTAGAGCCTCAAAAGCTCGGACCAGAAGGCGGAGATCAATCAACATGAAACGATCTGCACCTGGCCTGGTTGGATGCGGTTCCTGCGGGAATCTAGTGCTTCCTCATCGTGTGTGCCCGAAATGCGGTTCATATCGAGGACGTCAGGTAATCGATCTGGGATGATACTCAAGGAGAAAAGGAGATAACTATGGACGAAGTGTATGAAAAGGTTAAAAAACTAATTGCTGAGAAACTTGAGGTTGAAGAAGACAAAATTAAACCTGAAGCTTCATTTCGGCAGGATCTTGGGGCGGATAGCCTCGACACCTACGAACTTGTGTATGCGATTGAAGAAGAAATGGGAATTACTATTCCCGATGAAAAGGCAAACGAATTTGAAACAGTTGGCGACGCTGTTGAATTTCTTAAATCTCAATCCCAAGAATAAAGAAAAGTGGTAGGGACGTGGGTCTTTTACCAAAAGTGCAAAATGTAGTACACGCTCCGCCAATTGATCAAGAGCGGAAAAAAGAGCTTCAGCTCTTTGAAAAGCATATAGGAATAAGGTTCAGGAAGCCCCAGCTCCTGAACCTTGCTTTTTCTCACCGCTCTTTTGCGAATGAGAGCGGTGGGGATATAAGTAATAACGAAAAACTTGAGTTCCTAGGAGACAGTGTACTCGGCTTAGTTGTCAGTGAATATTTATATTACGCCCTATCCGACCGCGCAGAAGGCGATCTGGCTAGGGTTAAATCTTTTGTCGTCAGCGAAGACAGCTTGGCCGAAATTGCCAAAGCAATAAAAGTAGACAATTTTATTCTAATCGGTAAGGGTGAAGAATATTCCGGTGGCAGGTCAAAGAAGGCCATTCTCGCCGACTGTATGGAAGCCATTATCGGTGCCTTTTATTTAGATTCGGGGTTTAAGCCCTCTCGGGCATTTATTTTGAAATATCTTATTCCCGAGATAAATAAAGTGCTGGAGAATAAGCACAAGAAGGATTACAAAACCCTCTTGCAGGAGTTTGTACAGAAAAAGTACAAAAGCTATCCGCGATATTCTTTAGTGAAGAAAACCGGCCCTGACCATGATAGAACCTTCTGGATTGAAGTAGGTGTGGAAGGTAAGACATACGGTCCAGGAAAAGGGAAAAATAAGAAGGAAGCTGAACAGCATGCTGCGGGAATAGCATACCAGGCCTTAACCGAAGAAACCGAGAAAACAGGTAAAAAGCGTAAGAGAATTTCGGAGAAGGTTGAAAAAAAGTAGACTTAATCGTTTTCTTTCATATAAGTTGCATAGAATCTTCTGGCCAGTGCCAGAAGATTCTCTTTTGTATTCTGAGAAGGATCATCCATTACAGTTTCAAGAAGATACTCAAGAACTACGCCCATGTCCGGACCTTTTGGAATTCCTGCCTCTTGGGCCAATAAGTTTCCATCTACCGCTAAATCCTTAATTGAGAGTGCGTCCTTCTGTGAAAGTACCTCGTCTATTCGGTTCCGCAGGGGGGTCAGGGAATCACGACGCGGATAAATGCCGTGCATTCCGTATTGGTCGGCTATCCGTAAATCAAACAAATTAGGTAGATATTGCTGCCCAACCCTAGAGATGAACCTTCGCACGGCCCCGTCGGACCACTCCGGTTGATAGTTGAACATATGCTGGGCCACTAAGTGACAGACATTTTTTATCTCTTCATTTGAAAACTTTAAGCGCCTCATAATATTACGGCACATCTCCTCGGAGTCCTGTTCGTGACGGTGAAAGGAGCGTTCGCCCTCCGGGCCGATTTCGACGGTAGAAGCCTTACCGATATCATGCAGTAAGGCAGCCAGGCGGACCACTAAGTTGTCCTGCGGGGCGCCGTCGCAGGCAAGCAAAGAATGATCAAGCACGTCGAAGGAGTGATACCCGCCCTGGTAGACAGCTCGGCAATCTGCCAGCTCCGGTAAAATAAGGCGCAGCAGCCCCGTTTCTTCCATCGTTCGCAGACCGATTGATGGCTTTTTTGCGGCCATCATTTTTACCAATTCATCCCGTATACGTTCAGCAGAAACCTGTTTCAAGGTATCTGCTGTCTCAGCCATTGCGGTATGAGTCTTCTCTTCAATACTGAACTCAAGTTGTGCTGCAAATCGGCAGGCCCGTAATAGTCGCAGTCCATCCTCAAAAAACCGGTCTCTTGGGTTTCCGATGGCACGGATAAGCTTCTGTTTTAGGTCACTGCGCCCCGAGTGCGGATCGACCAGGGACCCGTCGGTAAGATGAACTGCCATGGAATTGATTGTAAAATCCCTGCGTTTTAAATCTTCAAACAAATCTGGGGTAAAGTGTATTTGATCTGGGTGGCGGGCGTTACTATATTTGCCCTCAACCCGAAAGGTGGTCACTTCGTAGTGTTGCCCCTTGAAGATGACGGTTACCGTACCGTGTTTTATGCCGGTAGGTATGACAGTATGAAATAGGTCTATAACCTCTTGAGGTGTGGCATCCGTGGCAAAATCGTAATCAGTTGGTTTATGGCCTAGAACTATGTTGCGAACGGCCCCGCCGACCAGGTAACAGTTGTAACCGTGCTGCTCAAAATATCGGCCGAAATCCTGCACTATTTTTGGTAACTGCAATTTTTTCATCATCCTCTTCTTACCTATCATAAAGCAAACTGTCAAGCTGCTTAGTTATATGTTTAAGAATGCATAAAAAAGCCGCCCAATTTTCGGGCGGCTTTTCAATAGTTGTCTCAAAAGCTTTTTTAAAAAAGCGGTTCTGGTTGCTTTACTGTAAAAGCTGCAGCACCGACTGTGTTTTCTGATTTGCCTGAGCCAGCATGGCATTAGAAGACTGAACCAGAATCTGGTTCTTGGTATACTTAACCATCTGATGGGCCATATCCGCATCTCTGATTTGTGATTCAGCGGCCTGCATATTCTCTGCTCCTACCATTAGTCCGCGGGAGGCGTGTTCCAGACGGTTTTGGTATGCACCAAGGTCTGCGCGCTGCTTGTTTACTTTCCGCAAAGCACTGTCGATGACCGATATTGAAATGTTGGCTTTGTCCGGAGTAGACATAGAAATAAAACTGGCGGCGTGGGGCATGGAATCGGTTCCCTGTATTCCGAGGCCCTGGGCGGTCATAGTACCGATAAAAACCCGTTCCCGCTGATCCATATTAGCCCCGATTTGGAACCACATACTTGCAGTGACAGTATTTTCACCGCTTTCGGAAGCAAAACGGCCGGTAAGCATGTTCATACCATTAAATTGTGCATGGCTGGCAATACGGTTTACCTCGTCAACTAACTGACTGATTTCTACCTGAATCTGCATGCGGTCCTCATCGGTGTACACCCCGTTTGCACTTTGAACTGCCAGCTCACGCATGCGATGGAGAATATCCTGGGACTCTTGCAGGTACCCTTCGGCGGTCTGTATGAAGGAAATACCATTCTCAGTGTTTCTCTGGGCTTGCTGGAGACCACGGATCTGGGCTCGCATTTTTTCCGATACTGCCAAACCTGAGGCGTCATCTCCGGCACGGTTGATGCGTAGACCGGATGACAGCTTTTCAATGTTTTTGGTTACATTTGCATTGTTCACCTTGTTCTGACGCTGAGCAAAAATTGCACTCATGTTGTGATTAATAATCATGTTCTATTCCTCCTTGAATAGTGTGCAGACATCCTTGTCTGCTCTATATTCAATTTTCGGCGGTAGAAAAAACGGCTTTAGCACTTTATATAAAATATCGCCTCATCCGCAGCCCCACCGTCAGGATCGCTGTTATGTCTTGACACTGTCTATCCCTCTCTCTAGAATGCTTTCATCGTAAATAACGGGGATATCTGAGGAGGAAGTTTTGTACACACCTGTTGATCCAAAAGTAGATTTTCCAGAGATGGAAGAAAATATACTTAAGTTTTGGGAAGATAAAAACATTTTTCAAAAATCCATTGATCAGAGGGATGGGAATGAGGAGTTTGTCTTCTATGACGGTCCTCCCTTTGCAACCGGCCTTCCACACTTTGGACACTTTGTTCCGGGTACCATAAAGGATATTATTCCAAGATATCACACCATGAGGGGCAAAAAGGTCGAGCGTCGTTTTGGCTGGGATACCCATGGTCTGCCGGTGGAGTATGAGATTGAGAAATCCCTCGGAATTACCGGTAAAACTGAAATCGAAGAGTATGGAGTTGCAAAATTCAATGAGGCCTGTCGTTCAATCGTACTTCGTTACACCTCGGAATGGGAGCGGATTGTCAAGCGTATGGGGCGCTGGGTGGATTTTGAGAATGACTATAAGACTATGGATCCCAATTATATGGAATCTATTTGGTGGGTTATCAGAAGACTGTGGGATAAGGAGCTCCTGTATGAAGGTTACAAAATTCTTCCCTACAGTCCGGCCCTGTCGACCCCCCTTTCAAACTTTGAAGTAAACCTGGGCGGGTATCAGGATGTGGTCGATCCGGCGGTGACTGTGAAATTCAAGGTTAAAGAGTCTGAGAACACCTACTTCCTGGCCTGGACTACTACTCCTTGGACATTGCCTTCGAATTTGGCGCTTGCCTTGGGAGAAGAGCTTACCTACGTAAAGGTGAAGGACGGCGAGGAATACTATATCCTCGCCAAAGAGCGGCTAAGTGCGTATTACCGCAGCGAAGAGGATTATACGGTAATTGAAGAAAAACCCGGTAAAGAGTATATCAACATAGAGTATGAACCGCTGTTTCCGTATTTTAAGGAATTAAATACTACCGGAGCCTTCCGGACTATCCTTTCTGAACATGTGACCACCGAAGATGGAACGGGGATTGTTCACACTGCCCCCGGTTTCGGTGAAGAAGACTATGCAGCTCTGAAGAATACGGATGTGCCGGTAATCTGCCCTCTCGATGCAGAGTGCCGGTTTACCGGAGAGGTACCGGACTTCGAAGGCCTGTTTGTGAAAGATGCCGACGATCCGATCATGCAGAAACTGAAGGAGGAAGGGAAGCTGGTTAAAAAAGAGAAGTACAAACACAGCTACCCCTTCTGTTATAGAACAAAAAAACCTCTTATCTATCGTGCGGTTTCTTCTTGGTTTGTTGATGTTGACCGCATCAAGAAAAACATGCTGGAATCCAACGATAAAATTAATTGGGTACCCGAGCACTTGAAGAAGGGGCGTTTTGGAAAATGGCTCGAGGGTGCCCGCGAGTGGGCAATCAGTCGTAACCGGTATTGGGGGAACCCCATACCTATCTGGAAGTGTGACGGCTCCGATTATATTGAGGTTGTGGCCTCACGGCAGGAGTTGGAAGAGAAATCCGGTACAAAGGTACCCGACCTGCATAAGCACTACGTTGACGACCTTACCTGGCCAAGTCCGGATGGAAAGGGGACAATGCGACGCATACCGGATGTGCTTGACTGCTGGTTTGAATCGGGTTCAATGCCTTACGCACAGAACCATTATCCTTTTGAGAACAAAGAGTGGTTTGAAAAAAACTTTCCTGCGGATTTTATCTGCGAGGGTTTGGATCAGACCCGGGGATGGTTCTATACGCTTACTATATTAGCCGCCGGGCTTTTTGAGCAGCCGGCCTTTATGAACGTAGTGGTAAACGGCTTGGTTCTAGCTGAAGATGGAAAGAAGATGTCTAAATCGGAGCGGAATTACTCCGACCCGGTAGAGGTTCTTAATAAATTCGGTGCCGATGCACTGCGACTGTTTTTAATGCACTCGGCAGTGGTAAAAGCCGAGGATCTGCGATATTCCGACGAGGGTGTCCGGGATGTATTAAAAAGCGTGTTAATTCCCCTGTGGAATGCGTACAGCTTTTTTGTCACTTACGCAAATATAGATGAGTATCACCCCACGGGTGACCCTAAACCGGAAGCCCCGGAGAATCCCCTGGATCGCTGGATTCTTTCTGAAGCGGAGCGGTTAACAGGTGAGGTTACCGAGCAACTGGATGCTTATGATCTGCAGAAGGCTATCGATCCTATCCTGCGCTTTATCGATTTATTAAATAACTGGTACATTCGTCGGTCCCGACGGCGCTTCTGGCGCTCTGAAAATGATCCGGATAAAATGCAGGCGTATGGCACGATATACAGTGTGTTAATGAAGCTGGTTCACGTGGCTGCTCCCATTATTCCTTTTATCACTGAAGCAATCTATCAGAACCTTAAAGTCGAAGGTATGCCGGAGTCGGTGCACTTAGCCGATTATCCGGTAGAGAACAGCGCATTACGGGACCACGAACTTGAGCAGAAAATGGCAATTACCCGCCAGGCGGTTTCGATGGGACGGGCTCTACGGAGTATGCACAATTACAAAACCCGCCAGCCCCTGAAAGCTATCTATCTGGTAACCCGTGACAACACCGAGCGAAAAGTGCTGCGCGAGATGGAAGATATTATTCGGGAAGAGCTCAATGTAAAGGACGTGCTGTTTAAAGAAAATGAAGAAGACCTGGTTGTGTATTCGGCTAAACCGAACTACAAGGTACTTGGAAAATCCCTTGGCAAACATATGAAGAGCGTTGCCAAGAAAATTGAAGCCCTCTCAATGAGCGAGATTCAGTCCCTGATGGAAGGAGCTACCCTGTACATCGACTACGACGAAGCTTCCTTGGAACTTACCCTCGATGGTATTGTCGTGCAGCGTACAGAAAAAGAGAACGTGAAGGTAATTAACGAGGGCTCTTTAACGGTTGGTCTTGATACAGAAATTACCGAAGAACTAAAGAACGAGGGGATGGTTCGGGACATAGTGCGCAGTATTCAAAATATGCGTAAAGATAGAGGTCTCGATGTCACCGATAGGATCTATCTGTATATTGACGGAACTGCTAAAGTCAAACAGGCAGTTGAAAGTTTCGAAGAGCATCTGCTGCAGGAAACATTAGCTGAAAACTACAGCTGGAGTGAGGGCGGAGAGGCAGAACAGATTGACTGCGGAGAGGAGACCTGCAAGGTGGGACTCAAAAAGGCCTAAGGATGAATTTGCGAACAGCCTGGTCCACACGAGTTGTGGAGGGCATAACAGCTCTGGCGGGTGTAGCAATACTGCTGTTGAGCGGCTGCGCAGGCCGCCCGGAACCGGCTGTACGGAATTATGCCCAACTGCTCTATAAAGAGAAGGGCATCTTTTTGCAGGTAAAACCGAGCGAAAATCTATCGCTGGCCCACAAGATGTTAAGTGCCCTCGGGATGGATCCATCCGAGCTTGATACCGTGCTTACGCGAACCCGAATAGCCTACTGTTATTTCGATGTTGGAGATGATGGTTTTAGCTATTCAATAATCGGGCAGGGTAGGTACCCGGAAACCATTGCGGCCCTGTCTTTGCGCAGAAATGCCGACTGGCAGCGCGAGAGTTCCGATTTGAGCCGCTCTGCCAAAGTTCGATGGTGGAGCAATCCACTGCAGGGTGTAAAGCTCAGCTTTTTACAGGACAATACCGTGGCCATTACCAATGGTTCAATGGAAGAGCTGCTCTACCGCATATACTACGGACCTGCCATCCGGCTGCCGGACGAAGCTTTTGAACGGGTGAACTCCGGTGTGCTTGGAATATACAGCCGTAACCCCGATTTTGGGCAACAGCAATCGGCTGGGGGGCCTGTGACTATCCTCTTTTCTAAGCTGAAAGAGGTAGGAATGAGTTTTACAGCGCAAGAGGATGACCTCTTTAATATTGATGCAGAATATCTATGCAGCAATCAAACCGTTGCACGTTCGATGTACCTTGTTCTGCGACTGGCCCTGATCAACGGATTGAGGTCTTCAGAGGGTGGGTATGATTTGTCGGAATTGATAAGCAAAGATCCTGTCATTCTTCAAGATAATCAAGTTGTTTTGAGGGATTATCCGATTACCCTTGAGAATATGGATTGGTTTTTTCAACAGGCCCTTCCGTATATCCGCATAGATGACCAAATAGAGGAGTAAAGCACACATGAAACGGGTCGGAGTAGTCGACTATGATGCCGGCAACCTTACCAGTGTAACAACTGCGCTCAAGTTTTTAGAAGCTGATTATATCATCTCATCACGCCCTGAGGAACTCGAAGAGACGGAGCAGTTAATTTTTCCAGGAGTAGGCGAGGCTCGAACTGCCATGCAGAATCTGCGAAGCCGTGGGCTTGATCAATTCATGCGAGACTATTTTCAAAGCGGACGTCAGATGCTGGGTATATGTTTAGGCAGCCAGATTGTCTTGAGCAAGTCGGAAGAACATAATACTGAATGTCTGGATATAGTGCCGGGGACCGCCCGCCGTTTTTCCCGCAGCAGCAGACTGAAAGTCCCCCACATGGGATGGAACCAGGTGCAGCCTGTACGGTCCTCACCGTTGTTTGCGGATATTCCGGGGGGGATTTCTTTTTATTTTGTGCATTCCTATTACCCGGAGCCCCAAGCCGATTCCGCAGTTCTGGCAACTACAGAGTATGGAATTACCTTCACCAGCGCCTTGCAGCTTGATAATCTGCATGCAGTGCAGTTTCACCCCGAAAAGTCCGGAAAATGGGGCCTGAAGTTGCTGCAGAATTTTCTTAATTTTTAATATTGTTGTTGTTGAAACCAAAAGCTATGTGTGGAAAAGGAAGTAGCTCATGCTGCAAAAAAGAGTAATTGTATGCCTCGATGTAAAAGACGGTAAGACTACCAAGGGTGTTCGTTTTAAGGGAAACGTCGAAGTAGGTGATCCGGTTGAAATGGCTGAGGAGTATTACCGGCAGGGTGTCGATGAACTGGTGTTCTATGATATTACTGCATCCCACGAGAAACGCGGTATTATGTTAGATGTGGTCAGACGGGTAGCGAAAAAAATATTTATTCCCTTTGCGGTGGGAGGCGGGATTGCCTCTTTAGACGATATGCGGGCGGTTATTTTAGCCGGTGCGGAAAAGGTTAGTGTAAACAGCCAGGCGGTGAAGAACCCCCAAATTATCCGGCAGGGTGCTGAACTCTTTGGCAATCAGTGTGTAGTGCTGGGAATGGACGCAGCTCGTGATGCCGCGATGCCATCGGGGTATCGCGTATACATTAATGGAGGCCGGACATCTACCGAGCTGGATGCCCTGGAGTGGGCACAGGAGGCAGTAGAGCTTGGAGCCGGTGAAGTGGTTGTTAACTCTATTGATGCCGATGGCACCCGTGAGGGATACGAGATTCCCCTGACCAGGCTGTTGTCAACTTCCCTGGAAGTACCGGTGGTTGCATCGGGTGGTGCAGGCAGGAGCCAACACCTAATAGAAGTTTTGTCCGAGGGTAAGGCAGATGCTGCCTTGATTGCTTCTATGGTTCATATCCAGGGCTATACTATAAACGGAATAAAAAGCGATTTGTCCAATGCCGGAATACCGGTGCGTATAGATTAAGATTTCTATTTTACTTGCCCACTAGTAAAGAAGGTGAGTATATTTATATAAAACTACAACTATAATTTGCCAAAGGAGCATGGGAAATGCCCACATACGATTACGAATGCAAGCAATGCGGATATACTTTTGAACATTTTCAATCCATGTCTGACGATCCACTGGTAGATTGTCCGGAATGCCAGGGAACTCTACGGCGTCTTATCGGCGGGGGGATGGGAATAATATTTAAGGGAAGCGGTTTTTATGTGACCGATAATCGCAGCGGAAACAAAACAGAGACTAAATCAAAACCATCTACAGATAAACCTCAAACCTCTGAAGGGTCCGGCTCTAACGGCGGCGGATCTCCTACCCCTGCCGGTGCGAAGGGGTCAGGCGGCTCGGAAAAAGGGAGCAGCGGCTCACTGCCCTAAGGCTTTTCTTTACTCACTGCTTTGGCTAGTATCGTAGCCGAAAATAGGGTGGACGTAGTGCCGTTCCGTTTTATCGGCGGCTTGAGTGAGCAGCTGTTCAATTTCCAAACTGTTCCAGGAATTCCACATTCTCTCCATACCCGGTTTAAGCAGCGGGTGCTCTGCGGTAAAAATGGTGCAGCAGTCATCATAGGGCAGTATGGAGGTTTCAAAAGTTCCAACTGCCCGTGCCCGCTGAATGATCTCCTCTTTATCTAAGCCCATCAGTGGTCTAAAAACCGGCATTTGAGCAGCGCTGCCTGTAAAAGTGATACTTTCCAGGGTTTGGCTGGCTACTTGGCTGAGAGATTCCCCGGTTACCAGGCAGGCGGCTCGATTACGATGAGCAAGGATTTCTGCAATTTTCACCATCCCCGCCCGCATGAGCAGGGTTACTTCCTGGGGTAATGCCCGTTCGTTGATTCGCAGCTGGGTTTCGGTAAAGGGGACTACAAAAAAATTTGTGCCTCCAATGTAGGGACTTAGAATTTTTGCAAGCTCTTTTACTTTGTTCAAAGCATCTTCAGAAGTATAGGGATAAGCATGAAAATAGACACAGTCCAACTTTAATCCGCGTTTCGCCATCATATGACCGGCGACCGGGGAGTCGATTCCACCCGACAGCATCAGTAACCCTCTTCCTGCAGTTCCTACCGGCAGCCCACCGGGTCCACGGCTGGGGTTTCCGTAGATAAACGCCTCTTCCCGTATTTCAACATAAATTTTTATGTCAGGTGAATGCACATCGACTGATAAACCCTCAAACTGATCCATCAGGTAATCTCCAATTTCGCAGGCAATTTCGTAGGAGTTCAGCTTAAAAGATTTATCTGTGCGGCGGGCTTCGATCTTAAAGCTGGTTGTACCCGCGAGAGCTGGGTTTTCGGTTTGCAGCGTTTCGACAACTTTTTTAGCAGTTCTCTTTATAATTTCGATATCCTTTTGAACCCGTCGTGTTCTTGAGAAACCGACTATCCCAAAGGTCCGGGAAAGCGCTTTTTCAATTTGTGGAGCATTTTCTTCGGGAGTTTCTACATAAAAGCGTCCGTCGGTGTATTTAATTTGGGCATTTCGGGCCTCTATATTACGGCGAAGATTACTTTTTAACTTTTTTTCATAGAAGTTGCGGTTTTCTTTTTTAAGAGAAATCTCCCCAAACTTGATGAGGTATATTGCATTCATGTAGTTAACTCCTGTTGATTATAGGTAAGTTTATCGTGAGTGCCGCACTGTTTTTCGCAGCAGTTGCAACTCCTGTTGCAAGGTTTTTGCAAAGGTGTCTATATCCGTTTCAGAATTGCTTGGACCGAAGGAGATTCTAATAATTCCCTGGGTAATCTGCTCATCGGCAGTTACGGAATACACCACTCGTCCCCGCTTCTTTTTGCTGTTCGAAGAACAGGCAGAACCGGTTGCAACTGCTATACCACGGTCATTGAGTACTCTGGCACAGATTTCTCCGGGTACTGGGGATAGGTTGAGAGCCACAATATAGGGTGAATAATTGAGATCTGCCCACTTGCCGTTGCCGAGTTTATCAGAATTTGTCCTGGACTTTGGAAATACTTCAGCTCCTTCGATTTCTTCTATCCGCAGAATCAGGCGGTCACGCAGCCGAATGCTGTGTGCATGCTCAGCTTCCATATAGTGGAAACGCTTTTCCAAGGCTTCACCAAAAGCCCAGATAGCAGGAATGTTCTCTGTTCCCGGTCGTACACCAAACTCTTGCCCGCCGCCGGAGGCGAGGGGGGGGAACTTATTTTTGCTGTACAGCAAACCGATTCCTTTTGGAGCGCAAAATTTATGACCGCTGAATGCCATGGTATCTGCTCCGGAACCCTCAGGACTCACAGGTATTTTGCCTAAAGCCTGGACTGCATCACAATGGAAATGGATGCGGGTGGAATTGTCGGCTTCAAATCTGCGGATTTCCTGAGAAATTCTATGGATTGGTTGGATGCTTCCGATTTCGTTGTTTACCTGCATCACAGCTACAGCAACGGTCGCCGGGCTAAGCTGCCTGCGAACTTCTTCCGATTGAATTATTCCGTTTGCATCGGGTTTTACCTCTTTTACCTGGAAGCCCTTTTCCCGGAACAGGCTTCCCAGCTCATACACGGCTGCATGCTCAAATGCGGACAGTACAATTTCGCCTCCGGAACTACGCCGCAGCAGGGATAAAAGCGGGAGAGTATTAGCTTCGGTGCCGCCTGAAGTAAAGATAAGCTGATCAGGGTTTACCTGCAGCAGCACACTACATTTTTCCCGAGTTTCCTGGAGTATTTTTTGGGCAATTCTTCCAAAGGAATGGGAGGCGGACGGATTGCCGTAGCTGTGCGTATAGAGTTTAACCATAGTGGGCGCCAGCTCTGGGTCCATAGGAGAACTGGCGGCCCAATCAAGATATATCGGTTTCATAGAAGTGTATAGTAAAACAATAAGCTCTTCTCTTGCAAGCGTGCAAGCTTCTCTCTTTTGAATCGTGCATTTTTTATATAATAATGCTTGAAAAAAATATTTATTCCGTGTATCCTAATTCCAATATGGTAGAAAATACATGCTGTTCAGATGCAATGATTGAAACATATGCCGAAAGACTAAAGGTGTGTGGACATCCGGTACGACTAAAACTTCTCTGTTTAATTGAACAAGAGGAGGCGTGTGTGAGCGAGTTGTGGCGACTGCTTAATCAGTCACAGCCGGTAGTATCACAACACCTTGCCGTGCTTAAGGATAAAGGTATTGTTGCCTCTGAGGTTCAGGGAAATAAACGTTACTATTCGATAATTGATCCTTTTATTCGTACGATCGTTCGAAACTTAGGTGAATAATCACCGTTAAGATGAAAAGTTTTTCGATACGTTTAGAACACAAATCGTCTCGTGTGCTGTTTCCCGATACACTACATTCCTATGATACTCTCAATAATGGCAGCGGCTTAGCCCGCAACGGTAGCCCCTCTGCCTTATTAGTTTTTGATGAAAATACACAAAGTCTATTTCCTCCTACACAATACCCTTACTACGTTTTACCGGCGGGGGAACAATTCAAGAATTCCGACAGCCTGTTGAAGCTTGCTGAATGGGCTTTGTCCCTGGGGGCTTCCCGTGAGACTACTTTTATTGCAGTGGGCGGGGGAGTAGTATGTGATATTACCGCATTCCTCGCTTCGATGTATATGCGCGGTGGACCGGTTATTTTGGTTCCGACGACCCTGCTGGCTATGGTCGATGCGGCACTGGGGGGAAAGACCGGAATCGATTTCCAAGGCTACAAAAATATTTTGGGGAGTTTTCATCCAGCCGAAGAGATTCGTGTGTTTCCTGAAGTGCTGCAATCCCTGCCGGAGAGTGAGTACCTCAGTGGTTTAGGCGAGGTTATTAAGCACGCCTTACTGCGTGACTCTGAATTGTTAGAACTGCTGCAAAATCGCAAGTCTGATATTGACCGTAGAGATCCCAAAGTTCTGGAAGAGATAATCTTTAAGTCCCAACTGGTAAAGCAGTGGTACATTGAGCAAGACCCCTACGATCAGGACATCCGCGGTCATCTAAATCTGGGCCATACTTTTGCGCATGCCCTGGAATCGATTAGTGGTTTTAGTGAATGGAGTCACGGACAGGCGGTTGCATGGGGTATCGGCAGGGCAATGCATTTAGGCTTGGTGTTGGGGCTTACATCACAAGAGTATGCTGATCAGGTAAGTGCTCTGCTGCATATGTATGGGTACAGGCTTAATCCCGTACCGCAAGATGCTGAGCTTCTGCTGTCGGCTATGCAGAAGGACAAGAAAAAGAAAGACGGTCAAGTGCGGTTTATTCTACAGTCCGGTCATGGCTGTACCAGCTATCAGACTGCCTCCAGCGAAGCTGTGCTGCAAAGCCTAAGAACTTAGTTAATGGTTCGAACCATGGGGGAAGCGAGTTTTTACACGCTCCCTGCGAGTTTTGGCGATCACATCCATATATATTTGGGCCAGTACATCCCGTCGAATTTATCCAGGGTGCCGGTCATCCGTGCCCACACCATCAGCTGTGACCAGTTGAGCTTTACATGGGTGTAAAACTTGCGCATGGTAAAGATTCCCCGCAGCCCCCGCTTGATTTTAGCACGCGGCACCCCGGCCCTCTCGGCATGGCAGAAATCTTGTAAAAATGGATCGCCAATGCGAAATGGCTTGAAATAATTCTGATACAGCTGGTAGACGGCCATGCGCTCAAGGCAGTTATTCACATTCTGGGAGAAGCGCACCGTCTCTCGTACATGGTTGGCATTGTCCTTTCTAAACTGTCTGTCCAGATAATTGGCAGAAAAAAGTGGATTGAGCACGGTGCGTGCCAAATGGGAGGAGATTCTCACATGCTCAAACCTCCCCTCGCTCTTTAAGCTCTCCAGCACATCCGAGCCCCTGATCAATCTTTGATACTCGAGCTTCTCATCACTGTAAAGGCAGGTAAAGCCCCGCTTCTGTGCATATTGTTCGACCAGATCGACAATCTGCAGGAAGGACTGGCTGATGGAGATCCTCTTGCGGATGTAGTGCCTCTCGCGCCGCTCACGCTCGGCCTTCTGCAGCTCGGTCATCGTACCCTTGCGCCGCAAATGCGCATAGTCGAAGGTGATAAAGAACTGTGATCTCTTGCCGGTCAGGAGGTGGATGTTATTCGGCTGGTACTGATCGCTGACAAAGCTCTCGAATCCGTCGGTGACCAGGTCCTCGCAGGGAACGTAGTCCTGGAGGATATCGGCCTGCAGGGCAATGGCCTGACGGGCGAGGCGGCCCAGGCGGTTGATAATCGCCTGGTGGCTGACCTGCATTATGCGGGCGGTTTTACGCACTCCTCCGCAGTTGGTCAGATGATCGAAAATTACCTGATAGTCGAGCTTTCTCTTTACATAGTAGTCAAGGCTGAAGGTTTGCTCGCTGAACCCTCCGCCGCAGCCGAGGCATTTGAAGCGGGTGACCTCCCCAT
>JAIPFV010000049.1 GCA_021736475.1 Spirochaetia bacterium
ATCTCCACGACCAAGTGAGGGGAACACTTATGGTGCGGCCGTCTACAAGGGAGGCAATAATCTCGTCCTCAGTAATTCGGACTTCTTTAATCCTGGGTTCTACATTATTCGCAGTGCTCACGCCAAGCCTCCAATATCTTACTTTCGTTTTTCCGAATCAAATTACGTATTTTGTTAAGTTCGTGGGAAGAAAATCCATGATTTGTACTTAAGAGAATCTGTTCAAGCCAGAACTTGCATACATTGTTTGTTTTCATGCTGAACATGGACATGCCTCGGTGCTTCACAGTCAAAGCTGAAGAGGAAAATCGATATGGTCCTGATATCCCTTTTACCGAAGGCATATATGTAATATACCATTGGGGATGTTATTACGTCCAGCAGGATTCGCCCTCCACACCTCGGCCTCGTGCCTCGGTGCTCCGGGCCGCCTCCGTCGCTAAAATGCCGTCCATGGCATTTTGCGCTCGCCGGCTCGCGCCGCGACTCCGGATCGAATCCTGCCTCTTTAAACAATAAAAAGAAGGAACCGACCTGACGGCCGATTCCTTCTTTTTACGTCCAGGAGGATTCGAACCTTATCGGGATCGTTCCTCGGCTTCGCCTGCGGTACGACCCTCGTTCCGACCTACGGCTTAGAAGGCCATTATTACACCTATATTGGACATATTAGTTCTGTATAGGGATAGTATTCGGCTTCAAAGCTGGTATTTCTCATATAGATCATATACGTTGCGACAAATTGATGTGAATTTGATGTGAGTCTGAATAACGGAGATTTGACATATATACGCCATTGGCGTATATATGGAGTTTCAATGGGACTCGTTAAAAGATCAGGCCAACATCAAGAAACATGGAATCTCCTTTGAGGAAGCCTCCGAGCTTTTCGAACTCCTGTATAATCTGATTCTGGAATTATATGACTACGAACACGGTCTTAACGAAGATAGGTTTATTTCCATTGGACCAATAAAGCGCGGGATGATTGTTGTAGTCTCAGTCGAACGAGATGAAGGAAATGTCATTAGGCTGATTAGCGCAGGATTTGCAAAGAAAACGGAACAGCAGCGATGTTAACAAGCTATCGCAGGAGAAACATATGACTGATGAGATTCAGGAATTGACGTCGAAGGATTTTGAACGTGCTATTACCAGAGAAAAGCACCTGCGACTCATATCGGGCGAGTGGAAAACCGGTGATCTGGCAACTTTGAGAAAATACCTGGGCTTGTCCCAGAAACAATTTGCTCTCCGAATAGGTATTAGCATCAATACACTGCAAAATTGGGAACAGGGACGACGGCATCCTGACGGGCCTGCGATAGCACTTCTTAGGCTTATAGCAAAATATCCCAGACTTGTATTACATGATCTGGAAAAGGTATCGTAGGTATTTCTGCTCCGTTTTTGCCCGGTTTGTCCCTGAATCAACGGATTGTCTTCAATCGAGACAAACGGCCTAATCCGATGTTATACTAAAGATGGAGGAACAGATATGAAGGGAGAGCTGACGGCAATAATTGAAAAAGCACCAGAAGGTGGATATTGGGCAATTTGTCCGGAGGTACCTGGAGCAAACGGACAGGGTGAAACGATAGAAGAGGCAAAGGAGAGTCTTCGAGATGCCGTAGCACTCATTCTCGAGGACAGGTTGGAGGATATAAAGCGCGGTTTACCTGATGATGCAATAGAGGAAACAATAGCGTTGTAATGAAAAAAACGGATTTAGTAAAAAAGTTGAGAAAAGCCGGTTGTTTCTTGAAAAGAGAAGGGAACTCGCATTCCCTTTGGATGAATCCGAATACCGGTGCAATCGAAGCGGTTCCTCGTCATAAAGAAATAAAAGAACCGCTTGCGAAGAAGATTTTACGAAATATGGAGGCAGAATAAAAAGCTGAACGGACCTGCGGCCCATTCAGCTTTTTTACGTCCAGCAGGATTCGCCCTCCACACCTCGGCCTCGTGCCTCGGTGCTCCGGGCTGCCTCCGTCGCTAAAATGCCGTCCATGGCATTTTGCGCTCGCCGGCTCGCGCCGCGACTCCGGATCGAATCCTCTGTCAAAAAAATGGGAAGCGACCTAAAGGCCTCTTCCCATTTTTACGTCCAGGAGGATTCGAACCTCCGACCTACGGCTTAGAAGGCCGTTGCTCTATCCAGCTGAGCTATGGACGCATATGAACCTCCGGTCCTGTTAACCGATGCTGGGTGCCCGGACAGCCAATAAATAAATCGGGGTGGCCGGACTCGAACCGGCGGTCTCCTGCTCCCAAAGCAGGCGCCTTAGCCACTAGGCTACACCCCGTAATATGTGAGGGCCAGTATATCTATTTCTAAAATGCTGGTCAAGATAGGCTTTTTGTCGTCAGCAAGTTCGCCAGCAAGTTTGCCAGTAATTTCAAAGCTCTCTGCAATAGATGTCAAAATTATTCAGCTTCTTCACACCAGCCCATTGATACCAGGCAAAACATCCCATCACACAGAATATCTATGTAGGAAAATATATATATTATTCACACTTTATTCATATCTTCCTGTCATATTGATGACCATATACAGGAGGAAATGAAATGAAGAAAATGAAAACTGGAGTTGGATTGGGAATAGTTGTGCTCTTATTAGTTTTGACAGCTGCACCGCTGTTTGCACAGAGAAACAGTATGAGCGTGGATATCGAGGCGGTATTGCAGGATATGGAAGCAGGAACTCTTAACAGTGCCGAGGAAGCAGGCATCCTACTGATGCGGGAAGAGGAGAAACTCGCGCGGGATGTGTATCTGACTCTGTACGAAAAATGGAATATTCCCGTATTCGCAAACATTGCTGCCAGCGAAGCGACCCACATGGATTCGATGGAGCTTTTGATTGAGCGCTACGGCCTTGAAGATCCGGTGGCGGATGAAACCACTGCTGCCCGTGGAAGCTACCAGCGGGAAGAGTTTGAAGGGCTGTATTCGGATTTAACAGCGCGAGGGCTGGAATCCTATCAGGCTGCCCTTGAAGTTGGGGCTCTCATCGAAGACCTCGATATCGCTGACCTGCAAAAGCTAATCTCCGAGAGCAGCAACGCCGATGTAAAGGTGGTGTATCAAAACCTGATCAAGGGCTCCCGCAATCACCTGCGCGCATTCACCCGTCAACTGGAACGCTATGACGGAGAATATGACCCGCAGTATATCACCAAAGCCGAGTATCAGCAGATTATTACCAGTCGCAATGAAGCCGGGCTTATCACCGATCCGGACTTCTTCTTCGAGTAGCTTGGCGCAATTCACGCCTGTGCTATATTATAGAGAAAGTAAACCAAGAGGTTATTATGGCTGATCTAAAGAAAAAAAAGCTCTCCCGAAAGAAAGTGGCTCGCATTCGGACTGCTGTGCAGATTTTCTTTTTTGTACTTATCGCCTTTATTGCGGTAAACCACACACTTTCGGAGACCGGTGGAGGCATACCGATTGTGTCGGATGCCTCGCTGCATGCGGTCTGCCCCTTCGGCGGGGTAGTGTCCATCTACCAGTTTGCAGCGGTGGGCAATTTCGTGAAACAGACCCATGCTTCGAGTTTTATATTGATGCTGATCGTGTTTTCCTTGGCGATTGTTGTCGGGCCGGCATTTTGCGGCTGGATCTGCCCCTTCGGCAGCTTTCAGGAGTGGATTGCCGGAATCGGACGGCGGATTTTCGGCAGACGCTACAATACAATGGTACCTGAGAAACTCGATTCGCTGCTCAGATATCTGCGATATGCGGTGGCCGGCTGGGTGCTTTACGTAACCGCGCGCAGTGCAACACTCATCTTTGCCGACTATGATCCCTATTATGCGCTGTTCAATTTTTGGTCGGGAGAAGTGGCGCTGACTGCCTTCATCGCCCTGGTTTTAGTAGTGGTTCTGTCGCTGTTTATTGAACGGCCGTTCTGCAAATACGCCTGTCCCTACGGAGCGGTGCTCGGACTGTTGAATGTGATCAGGGTTTTCGGTATTCGTCGCAATGCTGATACCTGCATCGACTGCAAACTCTGCGATACAAATTGTCCGATGAACATCAAGGTGTCGACGGCCGGACGGGTCGTGAACCATCAATGTATAAGTTGTCTCAAGTGCACCAGCGAACAGGCCTGTCCGGTGGCCGACACGGTGGAGCTGATGAGCGGCAAGTACCGTCCAGAGACGATTGAGACCAAGGAGGCCCGGATATGAAACTTCGATCACCCCAGATAGCGTTATTATCGCTGGTATTTGTCTTTGGCGGAATACTTGTCAGCATGCTGGCAGGGGTCTGGCGGAGCGAAAGTTCGAAGGTACCGGCCACGTATACCTCCGGCGAGTTTGCCGGCCAGTACAACCCGGCGGACATCCGCGGCTCGTATTCCTTTGCCGATGTGGCGGTCGCTTTCGATGTGCCGGCGGATCTATTAGTGCAGGCCTTCGGCTTCGAAACTTATGAGAACCCCGATGATTTGCAGATTAAACTATTCGAGGATGTGTATGGGGTAGTTGACGACAAGGAGATCGGCACCGACAGCATGCGGCTGTTTGTGGCCCTTTATCTGGAGCGTCCCTATACTCCTGAGGAAGATACAGGACTTCCGCTGCGTGCCGTCCAAAGCCTGCTGGAAGCGGGGAAAATCGACCTGGAACGCGCTTCCGAGTATCGGCAGGAGTATGCGGTTGATATTTCGGGCCGGATCGGAAGTGATGCGGCGGCAGTTGCCGCCGCGGGAGCTGAGACAGCCGATCCGGAGTCAGCCGAGGATACCACCATAAAAGGGAAAACAACCTTCCGTGATCTTATGAATTGGGGCCTGACTGCAGCTGAAATCGAGGAGCTTATCGGAATGCCCCTCGGACCGCCGACCCAGGCGCTGCGCGACTATTTTATAGAACAGGGTGTGGAGTTTTCTGAGTACAAGGATAAACTGCAAAAATTAATTGACATAAAGCGGTAAAAGTTGCGTCGTCGCAAGTTCTACTTAACAGCTGTTGAGTACAGTAGTGCTAATTGCCGGGCACAGCTCAGCAGCCTATTCGCTGTCAGGCAGTTTGGTTCCTGAAGCATCCGGTTTGATAATTTTGCTCCACCCGTCGCTGTCGTATGATTTTTCAAGAAGTTCTGTTTCTGTAAAATGGGTAAGGTGTTTCAGGCGGCGGGCGATCTCCGGGGAAATTACGTGTTCAATTCGGCAGGCGGTTTCCTGTGCCTCTTCTACCGGCAAGCAGAGAACTTTGTGAAGAAATCCTGCTACGGCGAAATGGCGTTCTGTAACCGATTTCGCAATTTCCATACCTCGTTCAGTCAGGACAATATAAGAGTTCTTCTCATAATTGACCAGACCGCGCTCCTTAAGAGCTTTTAGGGCCGAGGTAACCGAGGGCATCTGCACATTCAGGGCGGCCGCGATATCTTTTACACGGGCTACCCGATTTTGTGTTTCCAGGGTGAGGATTGTTTCTAGATAATCTTCCATACTTGGTGAAAGCGGTACATCCGAGGTCATGTTAATACTACTATACCCGACATTAAAATTTTCAGCAATGCGTATACTTCACCCCAGAATTGACATTCTCTAATACTCACTTATAATACCATATAGGGAGTCAGATACACTGTGAGCTGTGGTACTCCCATGCGCATGGGCCGAATTGCTTCAAGCCGCGCTCAAAAAAGGCGCAGCATGCAGGAAAGGAACAAGTAGTTGGAATTATCCGAAGAAGTTAAAAGGCAGTTGGCTGCCCTCAGCGACGATTTTACTCATCAGCTCCCCTTCCGTATACAAGAGCTGCAGAAAGCTCTTTTAACGCTTAGGGAAACTGCCGATATACAGGGTATGAAGAACTTTAGACTCATGGTACATAAGCTTGCCGGTTCTGCCGCCACCTTTGGGCACGAGAACCTTTCCCTCGAAGCGAAGGAGTTTGAGGCATACCTTGAAGGTTTTATTGAGAATGCAAATGCACCCGCCCGCAGCGAATGGGAGAAGATTGAGCGGTATTTGGAGCAATTGAAAACTGATGCAGGGGGTGTCGATGATTTGGAGGAGTTGCAAGCACCGGAGGAGATAGCAGAGCCTCTTACAACCGAGCAAGATGTTAGAAGTCAATACAATCCCAAATCAATCTATCTTTATGGTTTTTCAATCGATTTGGTGGTAGAGCTTTCCAAGCAGCTGGGGTTTTACGGGTATACGGTAAAAGTTCTTCCCGGGCTGGAGGAGTTAGAAAAGGCTCTGGAATCCGGCAGTTCTCAGCTCATTTTTGTCCACACCCGTCAGTTTGAAGTGGCTGAGGGGTTTGCAAAACAGTTATCGCGGCTCAAAAAAGGGTATACAAAAGAACTGTATGTGGTGTTTATCTCAGAAGAGGATACTTTTGATCTACGTCTAGGCTCGGTACGGGCAGGGGGAGATGCATTCTATGTGCTGCCCCTGGATATCGGACAGTTGATGGATAAAATTGAATCGCTTGTAAACCGGGAAAAAGAGAACCCCTACCATGTGTTAATTGTAGATGATGATCAGGAGCAGGTTGCCTACTATGCGCTTTTGCTGCAGCAGGCCGGCATGATCACTTCGGTCGCCTCCGATCCAATGAAAGTATTAAGTGTGCTGGTGGAATCCAAACCCGACCTTATACTTATGGATATTTATATGCCCGGCTGCAGTGGGACCGAGCTTACCCGTCTGTTGCGCCAGCATGATGCCTTTATCACTATTCCAATCATATTTTTAACCTTTGAATCATCAAAAGAGCGTCAGCTCTCGGCAATCCGGCAGGGGGGTGACGATTTTCTCACCAAACCAATCAAAGCTGAAAACTTAATTTCAGTGGTAAGCCTGCGGGCCCAGCGTAATCGTAACCTGCGTTACTTCATGGAGCGGGATTCACTCACCGGGCTGCTCAATCATTCCAACTTAAAAGAGCAACTGCAGCGGGAAGTAATGCGCTGCAGCCGTACCAGTTTACCCCTCAGCTTCGCAATGATCGATGCCGACCATTTTAAGAAGGTAAATGATACCTACGGGCATCTTACCGGAGATCGCGTTCTCAAATCGCTATCTCGGATTTTGCAGGATCGGCTGCGGCGCACTGATATACTGGGGCGCTACGGCGGGGAAGAGTTTGGGGTGATACTCCTGAACACCGATGCTGAGAAAGCAGTGGGGATTATGGATGAAATTAGATCCAACTTTTCCCGGGTTATTCATCATGCAGAGCACCAGGAGTTCAGCGTTACCTTCTCGTGTGGAATAGCCTCTTTTCCGGCGGTAAAAAATGCGTCGAAACTGAATGAGGCCTCCGACGAGGCCCTCTATGCCGCAAAAGAATCCGGCCGTAATCGGGTTCTTCACTATGATAAAATATCTAAGCTCGCTTAAGTTGAATTTTCCACTCTAAAGTCCACTCTACATGCTCCCACCATCGGTGAAAATCCGGGCTGAAACGCAGTGAGTACATTCCAATTCGTGTAGACTCCAGGCTTCTATCAGCGGAAAACTGCTGTGCTAACAGGGCTAACCGGTTTTCGGCAGTCTGTAGCAAAGTAGGTTGCAGCAAAGTAGGCTGCAGCACATCGGCCCCGCTCCTATGGCCAACTCCCTGCGTGCCGGTTAGCTCTGTTTCATTGGCTGCTAAAAAAATCCCCTCAGCCGCCGGAATTGGGGGGCTGCCCCCCTCCGGAGTCGTGCAGCCCGGCAGCGGGGACTGTCCGGAGGCCAGAATCAGTTCCTGGAGTAAGCCTTCAGGCTGCATAACTACACTTATATACAGGTGGCTGGCCCACAACTTCGGTTCTCCAAACTCAATCCGAGGTGCAAGAGGCTGCTGCGGCAGCTTGTCTGTACTTTTCGTCACGGTAGTATCAATACCGCCTGCCCCGGTAGAAAAGCGTGCATACCCGCTGCTGTCCACCGGGGCTTCAAACCAGGCCAGAGGAATCACCGGTTCAAAGGCCAAGGCGGAGGCCAGTCCGTGCGTCTGAAACAGGTGGTGCCGCAGGCTCTGCAGCTTCAAACGAGTCTGCTGGTTAGGAATAATGGAAAGAAGGTAGAATTCGTGTCTCATTATTTGCAAAAGATGACACAATAAATTACATTGGTCAAATAGAAGGAGCGATTCTCATTTTGAGTGAGAATGCCTTTGAAGGAGTACTGCTCGATGAAAAGAAAAGTTCAGAGGATATCCAGTTACATCACCGATCAACTGCAAATGATCGATGGCGTGGTTGCCATCACTCTGCATGAGTCCGCCGAAAGCGATATAAACGATCCCTATTTTTTCCTGAGTCTGGATGTCTATTATCACGGCGCACTGCCGGACGCCGGCCGGCGTCAAAGTCTGTTTGAAGATGCCGGAGGCTTTGAAACCTCCTCCTATTCGACTAAGGACCGTTTTTTTATTGAAAAACTGCCGGTGCGCATAGAATATAAGCATATCCAGCGGGTAGAGCATCTGCTGCAGAACGTAGACGAGAACTTATGGGCCTTCCGAGAAACAGGTACCTATATGTTTTACCGGTTGGCCAAGGGTGCGGTGTTGTATGAGGACGGCGACTGGTTAAATCAAATCCGGACACAACTCAGCCAATTGCCGCACAATTTTTGGGAAGCCCTGCGGGAGGCTTACTTTTACAGTGCCGAGCACTACCTGGTCGATCTAAAATCGGCGGTACTGCAAAAGGACGACCTGTTTTACCTCATCTCCCTCTCCGGATTCATAAAAAGCATCTGTAGTTTTCTCTTTGCCCTAAATCACCGCTTCGAGCCCTCCGGCCGGCAGCTGTTTCAGCAAACCCTCGCCCTCGATACGCTTCCGGAGAACTTTCGTGGCCGCTTTCACAGCATTTTACGGGAAGACCCCGAGTATCCTCCCGAGCGTAAGCAGGAAATTGCGGAGCTCATGACCCGCAGCATGATAAACTTGATGTAAGGGGTCCCGGATGAAGGGCTACCGATATCTCCTTTCTTTTTTTATAATAATGCTCTTACTCAGTCTTACGGGCTGTCGGGACCACACGGTCCAGAGCATCGCTCTGGGCTTGGACCTTCCCGTGGGGCAGGGTGCACTTAGCTTAATGCAAACGCCTATCGTACCGGCCGAGCAGGAAGGGCGGCTCCTGGAAATAGAGGGGCAGCTCCAAACTCCGGTCTACGAAGTTGAGTATCCGGAAGACTTCTCCACTCCCTCTACTGCGGTAGCCCTGCGTCTCGAATACCGCTCCTCCCTCGATCTGGAGCTTCATGCCTCTTACGACACAGGCGAGTCGCTGCGCAGAACACTTCCTTCCGGTAACGGAAGCTCGGTAAGCGCAGTAGTGCCCTTGGCTGCAGCTTTGCTGCAGGAGTTTCAATTTAAAGCATCCGGCACACGTGAAAAAAGCCCCGCCGGCGATCTTTTTCAGATAGAGGCCCTTGCTCTGCAGGAACTCCGTTCAACCGACGAAGATGTGCCGGGTGTTACAATTTCCTTTTCCCCTCCCAGCGGACAATCGCCCCTGTACCAGCACCGATACCGCCTCGATTACAGCTACCGAAGGGAAGTACTTCCCGCAGGCAGCCTGGAGGAGCCGGGCGAGCCGGCGGAGCAGTCCCCCCAGGAGGTAGTTCCTCTGCTGGTCGGTACGCTGGAGGACTCAGCCTCATTTCGGCTGTTTGCCAAGGAGGGGGACCACTCCATCTATTTTTACTCCCGGGACCTTGAGTTTGCCCCCACAGAGTTTACGGTTCAGACCAATCTACCGGGGTTTCAGCTGCAGCAGGTATCCCGGCAGAGGGTCTGGCGAGGGGCAGCGGATACGCCGCCTCCGATTCCGGCGGATATGGGCACCATCCTCCGGTACCGGCAGCAGGCCTGGCGCCGCAGCGATTGGGAGCTGTTCTCCTGGAACCTGTTTCCTTCAATCCTGGTATTCGATTTTAGGGATTACCACATCCAGGCGGCTTTTCTGAAACGCCTGGCCTTTTTTGTAGAGAAAAAGGGTAGTGCCGGTACCCTTTTATCCAACCGGGAACTTGAGCCGCTCCACGGATGGAATGCCCATGACTACCGTGCGGCGGACCTGGCAGCTTTTTTCCAGACAGCCCGGGAGCAGGGCTTTTCTCTGAACCCGGAAGAACAGTTGCTGAAGCGTATTCTGCTGGAACAGGGAGTTATTCACGAGGTAGACGGGGAGTTCCTTCCCGGTACCGGAGGCTTTATCTCACTCTCTCAGCAGAGCAGCAGCCGGCTGCGCTACATCTTTGCTACCCACGAGGGCTACCACGGGCTTTATTTCGCCTCTTCCCGGTATCGTCAAGCAGTGCACGGGGTATGGACCGCACTTAGCGAGGATGAGCGGCAGTTCTGGAAGCTGTTTTTAGACTGGAAACACTACAATACCGAGGATGTCTATCTGCTGGAGAACGAGTTTCAGGCCTACCTCATGCAGCAGCACCGCTCGTACGTGGATACGTACTTTAAGGAGTACATTATACCGCGCTTCCTCTCGTTCTATCCGGAGTACCAGGGGCAGGCAGACTACTTTTTAGCTCACTATGGGGAGCATTTCAGCCGTTCCGCCCGGTTAATCGAAGAGGCGGCCCAGTCACTGGTGGGAATATCCGCCGGCGACCTGGTCTGCATTCGGGAGTCGGAGCCTACGCTGACAAAAAACTAGCTGCAGCCCGGCTGAAGTCTTTACACTCTTGTACTAATCTGGTATGTTTGCCATACTTCACTGCAGAGTAAAAAATTGAAGGTAGGAATCAAATATGGCGCGAAGATGTGAAATATGTGGAAAAGGAACAGTAGCGGGACATAGCGTACCCCGAAAAGGACAGCCAAAGAAACAAGGCGGTGCAGGACAACATATAGGTGTAAAATCCAAACGTGTGTTTCGACCCAATATTATTAAGGTAAAAGCTTTAGTTGGAACACAGAAACGGACAATCAATGTATGCACACGCTGCCTACGAGGCGGGAAGGTTGTCAAAGTCTAAATCCGAATAAGATCGGATAAAGAGCCCTTCCAAAGGGGCTCTTTTTTTTGCTGCGCCCATTTAGGCGCCACCTCGTAAGAGGTAAACAGAGATGTAAGGAGAGAGGTTATGAAGCGCTGGACGGTACACGCTTTCGAGGGAACTTCATGTTGTTCTGCCGACGGGATGGCAAATATTCTGGAGGTGTTTCGGCAGCACCGCAAGGGACCGATATGTGTAGTAGTGTCACCGAAAAGCGATATCCCTCCTGCGTTGCTTTCCCTGGTCGACCAGGCGATTGTTCGTGAAGAATCGCTGTGGGGTACCATGGAAGCGCTCAGCCAGCAGATGTCGAGTTTAGCGGACGAGCTTGTGCCGCCGGACTATCGGCAGGATCTTGAGGCGGCCATTCGTGAAGACTTCCGAAATATAGAAGATATCCTCAGAGCGGTGTGGCTGGTGCGGGACTCTTCTCCCCGTACCCGTGAGTACATCAGCGGGCTTGGAGCGGTATGGATTGCCCAGGTTTTTCATTCTCGCCTTCTGGCGGAGGGTTACTCTGCAAAGTGGCTGGATACCCGCAAAATTATCAGCGTTCAGCCCCAGGATTACGGAATCGAGGTGCAGTACGAGGATACCAGTCGGGCTCTTGGAGAGGTGTTCGAGCAAGACAGTAATGAGGACTTTTTAGTAGTAACCGGAGGCCTCGGCCGGACTCTCGAAGGTGCGGCAACCTCCCTTGGCAGGGACGGGGCCGAACTTACCGCTACAATATTCGGAAACCTGCTCAATGCAGAAAAAATTACCCTGTGGAAAAACGTCGACGGGGTGATGAGTGCGGACCCGCAGAAGGTGCCCGGGGCCGAAGTAATTCCAGAGCTCACCTATCAGGAAGCTACAGAGTTGGCCTATTTTGGTGCGGAAATACTTCATCCCCCGGCTATGACCCCAGCCATGAGAAAGGGTATCCCCCTGGCAATCCGCAATATCGATCATCCCAAGGCTCCCGGTACGATTATCTCCTCTAAAGTAAAATCCTCCTCCAATAAGCCGGTCAAGGGCTTTTCAATAGTAGATGAGGTCTCCCTTTTGAATATAGAAGGAGCCGGCATGATCGGGGTGCCCGGTATATCCTCCCGTTTGTTTGCCTCGCTTAACAAGCAGGGAATCTCCGTAATCCTTATCAGTCAGGCATCCTCGGAGCACTCAATCTGTTGTGCCATACCGGCCCATCAAGCCCGCCGCGCGCGGCAGATTGCCCGGGAGGCCTTTGCCTCCGAACTGGAAAGTTACCGAATTAATTCGATCGAAGTAGAAGAGGAGTGCGCAATTCTGGCAGCGGTGGGCGATCAAATGTCGGGAATACCCGGTATTTCCGCCAAATTTTTTGGAGCCCTCGGAAAAGCCGGAGTGAATGTCCGGGCAATTGCCCAGGGCTCCTCTGAACGGAATATAAGTGCTGTTATCGGCGCTAAAGATGCCGCCCGGGCACTGCGGGCGGTGCATGCCGGATTTTACCTGTCCAACCAAACCTTAAGTATCGGAATCATCGGTCCGGGGCTCATCGGCAGCACCCTGCTTGATCAAATTGCCGGGGAATCCGAGCGCCTCAACCGCGAGTTCGGTATCGATCTGCGTGTCAGGGCTATCACCGATTCTAAAAAAATGACCCTGGCGAAAACCGGTATCGATATAGTCGACTGGAAGAAGGCCCTGACCGAGCGCTCCGAACCCACCCGCATGGATGCCTTTATCGCTCACGTAGACGCTGAGTATTTTCCCCATTCGGTGGTGATCGACTGCACCACCTCCGCCGACCTACCTAAGTATTATGCGGGCTGGCTGTTGCGGGGCCTGCATATAATCACTCCGAATAAGAAGGCCGGCACTGCACCCATGCCCGAATACCGGCAGATAATGAGCGAGGCAAAACAGCGGCAGCGTCACTTTTTATATGAAACCACTGTAGGCGCCGGTCTGCCGATCATCGGGACCCTCCGTGACCTCATACAGACCGGAGATAAAATCAAACGCATAGAAGGGGTGTTTTCCGGAACCCTCGCGTATCTGTTTTGGAAGTTCGACGGAAGCGCTCCCTTCAGCGGCCTGGTTCAAGAGGCTAAGGATTTGGGCTTTACCGAACCCGATCCCCGGGATGACCTGTCCGGAATGGATATTGTCCGTAAAACCGTAATCCTGGCCCGCGAGATTGGCTGGGATGTAGAGGTAGACCAGGTTCCGGTGCACAGTCTGGTTCCCAAAGAGCTGGAAGATGTGTCGGTTGAAGATTTCCTGGGAAAACTCTCCATGCTGGATGAAGAGATGAACCGACTGTATGCGGAGGCCGAAAAAGAGGGCAATGTACTCAAGTACGCCGGCATTATTGAGGCGGACGGCAGCTGCAAGGTAGAGCTGCGCCCGTACCCCAAGGATCACCCCTTTGCCCGGATTACCGGCAGCGACAACATTGTGGCCTTCACCACCGAGCGTTACAATTCCCAGCCCCTGGTAGTGCAAGGACCCGGCGCCGGACCGCAGGTAACTGCCGGCGGTGTGTTTGCAGACCTGCTGCGGCTGGCCGCCTACCTCGGGGCAAAGCTGTAAGGCCAGAACAAGCTCATCCTAGAAAAATACCGCTTTTTTTCCTAAATCCACCAAATTGGTATGGACCTTTAGGGCGAAAATTGAAAAAGTGTTGTTTGACAGCGGGAAATTCCGTTGTACAATAAACCTTGTTAAACACACTAAAAAAGGAGTGGGTAGAATGAAGAAGGCTCTAACAGTTTTACTTGTTTTCATGCTTGCATTTTCATTATTTGCAGGTGGTCAGCAGGAAGGTGCCGCAGAGGGCACAGATGGCGGTGATGAACCGTTTAAAGTTGCGTTTGTGTATATTGGTATTCCCGGAGATTTGGGATGGACCTACGAGCACGATCGTGGTCGGAAATATATGGTTGAACAGCTTGGCGATGCAGTTGAGACAACCTATATTGAAAACGTACCCGAGGGTCCTGATGCTGCCAGAATTATGCGTCAGTACGCCCAGCAGGGTTATGACATGATTTTTGCTACCTCCTTCGGATATATGGATCCAATGCTGGAAGTTGCCCAGGAGTTCCCGGATGTATATTTTGAGCACTGCTCCGGGTATAAAACTGCCGACAACATGTCTACCTATTTCGGCCGTATGTATCAGCCGCGTTACCTCGCAGGACTGGTTGCCGGTAACGCCACCGAATCCAACGTTATTGGGTATGTAGCCGCCTTCCCGATTCCCGAAGTTATCCGCGGTATCAATGGTTTTACCCTGGGTGTGCAGGAAGTGAATCCCGATGCAACTGTAAAAGTTGTATGGACCAACACCTGGTACGATCCGGTCAAAGAGCGAGAAGCTGCAGTTGCACTGTTGGACAGCGGCGCCGATGTAATTGCCCAGCACCAGGATACCACCGAACCGCAGAAAGCAGCTGAAGAGCGTGGTAAAGTAAGTATCGGGTATGACTCAGACATGGGTCAGTTCGTGGGTGATACCGTACTGACAAGCCCCATTTGGAACTTTGGTCCCTACTATACCCGTGTGGTCAGAGAAGCTATGAACGGCGAGTGGGAAACCCACCAGTTCTGGGGTGGAATTGATACAGATATAGTTAAACTTGCCGAGATGAGCCCGCTGGTTCCTCAGCCTGTCCGCGATCTAGTAGATGCCGAGCGTGAAAAAATTGTGAGCGGCGAATGGGATGTGTTCTGGGGTCCCCTGAAAAACAGAAAAGGCGAAGTTGTAGTAGCGAAAGGCGAAAAAATGACTGATCAGGAAATGCTGAACATGAACTTTTTTGTCGAAGGCGTTGAAGGAACCCTAGACGACTAACATATTCGTCCAGGAATAGAAAACTTAGTAATTATTTAGCCCGGCCAATCGGCCGGGCTGTCTTAAAAGTCAAAATCTTTATAATATTGAGTACACATATGGAAACCGAAAAGAAGCCTATTTTGGAGATGCGCGGTATAACTAAGCGTTTTCCCGGAGTAGTGGCCAATGATCACGTAGACCTTGAACTCTTTCCCGGCGAAGTATTGGCACTGCTCGGAGAAAACGGAGCCGGCAAAAGTTCTCTCATGAATGTATTAGCCGGTTTGTATCGCCCGGATGAAGGGGCTATTTTTATCCGGGGAGAAAAAGTGCAAATTGATTCACCCCGCGATGCCAGGAACTTGGGTATCGGTATGGTGCACCAGAATTTTATGGTGGTAGATACCATGACGGTGGCCGAAAATATTATCCTCGGATTAACAGAGGTTTCAATGATTCCGGATATGGGAAAAATAAGTGACCGTATTCGGGAGATTTCCTCTCACTACAATCTGAAGGTGGACCCAAGCGCCTATATCTGGCAGCTCGGGGTTGGCGAGCAGCAGCGGGTAGAAATTCTGAAGCAGATCTACCGGGGTGCAGAGATTCTTATTCTCGATGAGCCCACCGCCGTACTAACTCCTCAAGAATCGGAGGAGCTAAATAATATACTCCGACAAATGACAAGCGAAGGTAAGGCGGCTATTTTTATTACCCATAAAATGGAAGAGGTAATTGCCTTCTCCGATTGGGTGAGGGTTCTGCAGCACGGAAAGTTGGTTACCGTAAAACGAACCTCCGAAACAAACCCGCAGGAGCTTGCCCGTCTGATGGTAGGCCGCGAAGTGTTGTTTAGAATTGACAAAGCACCGGCGGAGCCGAAGGATGTCATTTTAGAGGTAGAAAATGTAGACGCGAATGATGAAAAGGGCATGCCGGCGCTAAAGGGTTTTTCACTTCAGGTACGGCAGGGTGAAATCGTAGGTATCGCAGGGGTAGCCGGAAACGGACAGCGGGAGCTGACCGAAGTAATTACCGGGCTTCACCCTGTGTTGAACGGAAGTATTAAAATAAACGGAAAAGATATGACTAATCGGTCTCCCTTGGCTATTATCCGCTCCGGAGTGAGTCACATACCCTCGGATAGGATCGCGATGGGAGTGGTTGGAGATATGAGTGTAGCCAACAATCTGGTAATGAAGGGCTACCGCCGCAAACCAATTACCCATGGAGGTCTGCTCGATCCGCGCCGGATTCTCGATTTCGCCCGACGGATGATCGATAGCTTCAAAATTGCGACACCCACTCCGGATACCCATGTAAAGTTTTTATCCGGCGGGAATATACAAAAGACTATTTTGGCCCGTGAAATTGATTCCTGCGGAGGAGTGCTGGTTGCTGCGTATCCATCCCGTGGCTTGGATGTGGGGGCAACCGAAGCGGTGCGGAACGAGATGGTACGCCAACGTGACAAGGGCAGCGGGGTGTTGCTGGTCTCGGAGGATCTTGATGAACTCTTATCGGTGGCAGACAGAATTGTGGTAATGTTCGAAGGGCAGTCGATGGGCGAACTTAGTTCTGCTGATGCGGAGGTGGAAATGCTCGGATTGATGATGTCCGGGGTAAGCAAGAAGAAAGCTGAAAAAGAGTATTACGGGAGTGATCATGCAACTGGTGTTTGAAAAACGAAAAGCAGTATCGCGTCGGGCTATAGTTCTGGTGCCGATACTCTCTTTTATAGTGTCCCTGATTTTGACAGGGTTTTTACTGTTGGCATTCAAGGCAAACCCCTTTAGAACATACATGGCAATGTTTATAGGCGCCTTCGGAAGCTGGAGCAATTTTACTGAAACCCTGGTAAAGGCAACTCCTCTCATGCTCACCGGATTAGGGGTTACCATCGCATTCAAACTGCGGTTCTGGAACATTGGTGCCGAGGGGCAGCTTGTCTTCGGCGGTGTAGCTGCAGCCTGGGTTGCTCTGTTCTGGTCGCCCTTTTTGCCGGCCTGGTCACTGCTTCCTATGGTGATGTTGGTCGGGATGATGGCTGGAGCCGTGTGGGCCGGCATACCGGCACTGCTGAAAACCCGCTTGAATGTAGATGAGACTTTGGTGACCCTCATGATGAACTATATTGCCATACTGTTTGCCGAGGGACTCTATTACGGTGCCTGGCGCGATCCTGAGGGCTACGGGTTTCCGGGTACGAAACTGTTTCCCGAGGCGGCCTGGCTGCCGCGGTTTTCCGGACGTGCCCATGTGGGACTGTTTATCGCAATCGGTATTGGTCTGCTTTTGTGGGTGGCTATGAACCGCACCAAATGGGGCTTTGAACTTAACATGATCGGAAAAAATAAGAAGGCCGCTCGCTGTCTTGGGGTGAATGTAAAGCGGAATATACTAGTTGCCTTGCTTATCTCGGGCGCCCTTTCGGGTCTGGCCGGAGTAAGTGAAGTAACTGCCATCTCCCACCGCCTCCAACAGGGATTGACGATGGGCTACGGATACACGGCAATTATTGTGGCCTGGCTTAGCCAGCTTAACCCGATTGCCGGTCTGTTTGTGGCCATACTGATGGCGGGTCTGCTGGTCGGCGGTGATCAGGTGCAGATGATGATGGGCCTGCCGGCTGCAATGGGCCTGGTGCTGCAGGGTATGATTCTTTTCCCGATGCTCGCCGGATCACTGTTTACCGAATACCGTATTAAGCGAATCGATCCTAGAAATAGCCGAGCAGCAGAGAGTAACGAGGAGCTTTCCGTATGATACCACTTATTACTTCAATAATTGCGATAACCTTGAGTGCGGGTACATCTCTGGTGTATGCCACAATCGGTGAAATCTATACCGAACGGTCCGGGATTCTTAACCTTGGTATTGAGGGTATGATGCTCATGAGCGCTGTGACTGCCTTCGCTACCGCCTTTCATACCGGCAGTCTGCTGCTGGCGGTACTCTTAGCAATGCTGGTAGGAATGCTGCTGGCGCTAATTCACGCCTTTTTGTCGATTACTATGCGTGCGAACCAAGTGGTCAGCGGTTTAAGTATCACCCTCTTCGGTACCGGATTAGCCAGCTTTCTCGGCCAGCGTTTAGGCCCGGAGAGCAATGGGTTTAACCTAAGCGGTATGAGCGCGGTAAAGTTTAACCGCTTACAAATTGAAGGCCTAGGCGACATTCCCCTGTTGGGGGCGGTGTTTAATCAGGACCCGCTTACCTATCTGGTGTACTTGCTGATACCAGTGGCCTGGTACTTTATGTATAAAACCAAATTTGGTCTTAATCTGCGTTCGGTGGGGGAGAACCCTCAGACGTCGGATGCGATGGGGCTGAATGTGACAAAAATTCGCTATCTTTATACCATCTTTGGTGGTATGCTGGTAGGGATCGGGGGGGCACACCTGTCACTTGCATATACCCCCGGGTGGACGGAAAATATTACCGGCGGACGCGGCTGGATCGTAATCGCACTGGTAATATTTTCTATGTGGAATCCTTCCAGGGCTATCCTGGGAGCAATTCTGTTTGGTGGAATTAATGCGGTGCAGTTCAGGCTACAGGCTTCGGGAACCGATATTCCCTCAGCATACCTGAATATGGCCCCCTATGTAGCTACCATCTTGGTGTTGGTGTTGGTAACTGTGTGGGAATCCCACAACCGGAAGGTTGGACCTCCCGCTGCTCTGGGCACTTCGTACATGCGCGAAGACAAATAGGCGAGGGGTTCACCCCAAAAGGAGGCACAGGCCTTCGCTTTTGCGAAGGCCTGTTTTATTGTGGTGCGCCCGGCAGGGCGCACCAGCCCATCTTATAGGTGTCGAATATAGCAGCGGCGTCGTTTATTAATGCGGGTTTCGAAATTCTTCATAATCGCAATGATGTTTGAATTATCTTCCAGCTCGCCACAGGTTTGTACATACTCTATACCGTAGTCTATGCACTCCCGATAGAGTTCCGAAATTAAAATTGCATTCAGTCCACGGTTCTGGTAATCCGGGCGTGCCCCAATCAGGTAAAAAACCAGTTCCTCCGGCTTTTTAAGGGTTTTTAGCAAATGAAGAAAACCAAATGGAAACAGCCGGCCACCGGATTTTTGCAGAGGCTTCGTAAGGCGTGGCAGGGCAATGGCAAAGCCCACCACCTCATCCTCTTGATTGCTTAAAAGTTTTATAAAATCGGGATTTGTAAAAGTTAAATACTGTTTTATATAGCTTTCCACCTGTGCATCGGTAAGCTCTACCACCCCGTATAAATCGGAGTAAGAGGCATTCAGCGCATCGAAAATGCCCTTCCCATAGGGTAGTGCGTCTTTCATACGATCGAAATGCAGCAGCTTCAGCTTATTCCGTTCTAATACCAGGTCTTTCATCCGGGTAAACTTTTCCCCTATCTGTTCGGGTACCTTAATTTCAAACTGAAGCCAGTCGACATCCTTTTTATATCCAAGCTGTTCTATAAGAGTCGGATAATAGGCATGGTTATAGATCATCGGAAGCGTTCCCCGCTCTTTGAAGCCCTCAACCAATAATCCCTCTTTATCAAAATCGGTAAAACCCAAGGGTCCATGGACCGCTTCCAGCCCCTGCTCCCTGGCCCATGTCTCTACAGCTTCAAACAGGACTTGGACTACATCCTGACGGTTAACGGTATCGAACCAACCGAAACGCAGATATTTTTGCTTCCACTTCGCAATAAATTTATCGTTGCGAATAGCTGCAATTCTACCGAGTACTTGCCCATCCTCGTAGGCGAGCCAATAGCGAGCTTCGCAATGTTCAAAAGAGGGGTTTTTGTGTTCAGAGAGGGTATTTATCTCGTCAAAAAATAGAGGTGGAACCCAATAGGGGTTATCCCTGTAAAGTGTATAAGGGAATTTGACAAAAGTCTTAAGATCACGGCGGCTTTCAACCTCTTTCAGTTTTACCATAGTACCTTCACCTATTTGTTGCAGTACACACATGCAGAATCATAAAGTCCGTACTAGTATGCAATGGAATATAGCGGAGTGTCTATCATTTTTTTGTAAATAAATATACATAAAGGGCCCACAAATATGTATAAAATTCCATAATCAATATGCGGGTTATTGACCAAATAGTGCTAAAAGGGTAATTTTTTTGCATAGAGTACAATATGTGGCAGTCCCTTCATTGGACCTTCTACTAGCTCTGAATAAATTTTAAGGAAGGACAAATTAATGACATTTCGAAGCAGCTTTCGCATTGCAGTGTATAGTATCGCTTTACTCCTAGTGACCACGGGAGTGTGGGCCGGGGGATCTCAGGAATCGGATCAGACAACTTTAGCTAAAATAGAGGAGCAGGGCAGTTTTGTACTAGGCCTGGATGACAGTTTTCCGCCCATGGGCTTTCGTGGAGAGTCGGGAGATATTGTCGGGTTTGATATTGACCTGGGGCGTGAAGTAGCCAAGCGGATGGGGGTAGAGCTCGAACTGCGTCCGGTGGACTGGGACGGAGTCATTCTCAGCCTCAACAAGGGCGACATTGATATGATCTGGAACGGCATGACAATCACCGAAAGCCGGCAGGAGAAAATCGACTTTTCTAAACCCTACCTTGCTAACCGTCAAATTATTATTGTTGCTAACGACTCAAATTTGACTTCGAAAGCGGATCTTGCCGGCAAAACCGTTGGAGTTCAGATGGGCAGCAGCAGTGAGGAAGCAATCTCCGGTGAGCCCGAGGTGAGAGAGGGCTTTAAAGAGCTGAAAAAATATGCGGATAACGTAGTAGCTTTGCTGGACCTGAAGGCCGGACGTACCGATGCGGTTGTGGTAGACGAGATTATGGGCCGTTACTACATTGGCAAAAGACCCGGTGAGTACAAGGTATTGAACGAAGACTTCGGGCGCGAAGAATACGGAATTGGCTTCCGTCAAGAGGATGATGCCTTCCGCAAGAAAGTGGACGCAATTCTGAAAGAAATGAATGAAGATGGAACTACCGCTGAAATATCGAAGAAGTGGTTCGGCGAAGACATCGTTCTTAAATAAGCGTCAAAAAGGAAAACTGATTGGATTATATCCTCTCAATAACAGGCCACATCCTTGAGGGATGTGGCCTTACTCTACAAATCTATTTTGTTACAATAATTGGAGCAGTCCCCTTAGCTATCCTGTTTGCTCTTGGTCGGACATCCGGACCGAAAGCACTGGATAGAGCTCTGGGGATATACGCCTGGATCTTTAGAGGTACGCCTCTACTGCTCCAGCTTTTCTTTTTTTATTATGGTTTAACTATCTTTGGCATTTCCCTGCCCCCCTTTGGAGCAGCTGCATTGACCTTTATACTTAACTATGCCGCCTACATGATGGAAATTTTTCGCTCCGGTATTCAATCCATCGATAAGGGCCAGTATGAGGCCGCCCATGCGCTTAATCTGAGTTACTGGCAGACGATGCGGCGCATTATTCTTCCCCAGGCTCTCAAAAGAACCCTGCCTCCATCGGCCAATGAGGCAATTACTCTGGTAAAAGACACCGCCCTGGTGGTGGTAATTGGAATGGGTGAGATGCTCCGTTCGGCGAAAGAGATTTTTACCCGGGATTTCAGCATAACCCCCTTTGTAATTGCTGCTATTTTTTATTTACTGCTGACTAGTGTTGTTATTAATGTGTTTCGGACATTGGAGAAAAAGCTGGAGGTGTACGACTAATGGTGATAGTGAAGCTTACCAATGTTCACAAATATTTTGGTGATATAAAAGCGGTGGATGGAGTAGATCTGGAAGTAAAGGCCGGCGAAGTGGTTTCAATAATCGGTCCCTCCGGTTCCGGAAAAAGTACTCTCCTGCGCTGTATCAATCAGCTTGAGTCGGTAGACTATGGACGGGTAGAGATTGAAGGCCAAGCTGTAGTAGAGGTGGATAGCAGCGGAAAGCGCAGCCACCTGGATAAGGGTGAAGTTCTGCAGGCCCAGAAGAAACTGGGGATGGTATTCCAGCACTTCAACCTCTTTCCGCATAAGACGGTTCTGGAGAATATCATCGAAGCCCCCATGCTTGTTAATAAGGAGCCTCGGAAAAGTGCGGTCGAGCGGGCGGAAAAGCTGTTGCAGCAAGTAGGCTTAGCGGATAAACACAACGCCTACCCGTCACAAATCTCCGGCGGTCAAAAACAGCGGGTTGCCATTGCCCGGACTCTTGGAATGCAGCCGGATATACTCCTCTGCGATGAACCTACCTCCGCCCTCGATCCTGAGCTGGTGGGAGAGGTATTAGCGGTATTAAGGGACCTGGCGAAGGCGAACATGACTATGCTGGTGGTAACCCATGAGATGGCCTTTGCCCGCGAAATATCCAACCGGGTGATTTTCATGGACCAAGGAAAAGTGCTGGAAGACGGGAGCCCTGAAAAGATATTCAAGAGCCCTGAGCACCCCCGTATCCGTGACTTTATCAGCAGGATGATTTAAGTTTACTAAAATTCTCGATAATTACTTGCCTCCGAAGATGTGAGACTACTATATTTCATAAAGACAGTATGTTTTTATTTGAAAAGGAGTCTAAAATGATAACGAAGAAAATGGAAGCTGCCCTGAACGAGCAGATTAACAAGGAAATGTATTCCGCTTACCTCTATATGGCGATGTCCGCCGATGCTACCGAAAAAGGTTTAGACGGATTTGCCCGCTGGTTTATGGTGCAGTACCACGAAGAAATGTTTCATGCAATGAAACTCTACCAGTATGTAGTTGATCAAGACGGCAAAGTTACACTGAAGGGCATCAAGGAGCCCCCTGCCACTTTTTCAGGTATTCAGGAGATGTTTGAGAGTACCCTGGAACATGAACAGTTTATAACCAAAAGCATCAATGAGTTGGTCGATCTGGCCATAGAAGAAAAGGACCACGCCACCCACAACTTTCTGAACTGGTATGTGGAAGAGCAGGTTGAGGAAGAGAAAAACGACCACGACATTCTGGCAAAACTGGCAATGCTATCCGATTCCACAAAGGGACCTGGAATCTATATGCTGGATAAGGAAATAGGGTCTCGAGCTCTTACAATACCCTCAGACTTTAGTGTCGATGGCTTTGCCGAGGGCGTAGAATCCTAAGAAGATTTCGGACTAATATAGCCCCGTCGTTTTCCAAGGCGGGGTTTTTTTAGGCCTCCCGCCGATTCAAGACACTTCACTGCCGTTTTTACCTCATCAATTGACCACTCTCGCATGCTTCCGAAACCGAAAAAGTGTCTGTATCCTCCCCGCAGCTCGCTGATAGAACTTACTCCGCATAAAATATCAGCTGCCTCCCCGCAGTTAAAGCGGTTCGGATACACATGAAAGAAGTTCAAAATCTCTCGAAAGCCCGCCGGTCCGGTCGGGCGGCTATGAAGGCATATATCACAACCGCTGCATGCCGTGGCCGGGCTCCCCATAGCCGCCATCAATGATTCCCGCACACATGCATTCCGATTACTCAAGGCATCCAGCAGGCGGGCGTAACGCCTGTCGCAGCTATCGGCCGCCGCCGCTCTATCGTAAGCATCGTACAACACCACCGAGTAGGCCGGCTTGGTATCACGCCCGCCCCGGCCGGATTCCTGCAAAAACGCCTCCACCGAGCGGCTGACATTGAAGTGAATTACACTCCGCACATCGGCTTTATCAACACCCATTCCGAAAGCATTCGTTGCTGTAAGGATTCCGTCGTTGGAGTGGAAGAACCACTTTTGAATGCGCTGTTTCTCCTCCCGCTCAAGCCCGGCGTGGTAAAAATAGATTTTCCCTGAGCCCAGCGAGCTTCGCAGCTGCATGGCACAGCGCTGGGCCTGCTTTCGGGTAGCACAGAAGACAATGGCCGGCCGGGGAAGAGCATAAGGGTACTCCGGATCCAGAAGACGGCGCAGATCGTGCATTTTGCACAGGCTCTCGATTACATGATAACTGATATTCGGCCGGTCGGGATTCGCTCGGATGACGTGTAGGGGCAAATCGTCCGCAGCATCATCGGGTTGCGTGAAGAGGGCTTGCAGATCTGCCTCTATTTTCTCCGAGGCGGTGGCGGTGAAGGCACTGACAATGTGAGGGCGGCAGGCCTGGATAATTTCGGGGATACGCAGAAGGGCATCTCTGAACTGCACTCCCCAAGTGGGAATAGTGTGGGCCTCATCAAGCACCACATGGGCTATCGGGAGTGCGCGCAGATGCTCAAGACTGAGGGGCTGGATCAAGGTCTCCGGGTTGGACAGCAGGAACCTCAGCTCCCCCGCCGCCGCTCGCCTCCAAATCTCCTCTTTTTCCTGCCGCCCCTGACCTCCGGACAAAAGGGCGGCGGGGATTCCCTGCTCATTCAGCCGGCGCAGCTGGTCGGCCATGAGGGAGAGCAGGGGAAAGATGAGCAGGGTTATGTCGGCCAGCAGAACCCCGGGCAGCATAAAGCAGAGGCTTTTTCCGGCCCCCGTGGGCAGGACCACCAGCTGACGGCGGGGAGGGGCGGTGGTCCTCTCCTGCTCAACTTGATCACTCTGTGCTTCGGTGTGGTCAAAATAGCCGGCCGCCTCCAGCACATTGCTGATAACCAGCCGCTGGTAGGGAAACAGGTAGGGAATGCCGAAACGTTCCCGGGCAGCCCGGCTCACAGGGTCTTCCCACTCAAGGTTTTTCTGCGGCGCGCTTTCCGGCTCTTCCTCTCTTTTCGAAACTTCTTCCGGCTGTGCAGAAATTTGGTTAAAGACTTTCATACTTCTATAGAGAAAAATTATGCAGCTGTGCTTCACAGGCTGTCAGCTTTTATACGCGGGACACAGTTTACACGCCGACCCGGGAGCTGACTCGGTGGCGCTGCAGCACGGCGCCGGGGAACTTGGTTCTGCGCCCGCGGCTAATAGAATTGCATTTTTTACTAGGGTATTGACACAGTATTGGTAAGCCACTAGTCTACACAAGTTCTTAATAGGAGAGGCACGGATGTATAAGTTTGCATTTCACAACGCTTTAATCACTGGCGGGTCAAGCGGCATCGGATTGGCAACGGCGCAAAAACTGGTAGCGGGCGGGGTGAATGTGATGTTGGTCGCCCGGGATGCTGAGCGGCTTGGGG
>JAIPFV010000050.1 GCA_021736475.1 Spirochaetia bacterium
TACGAACTTGGTATTATACGGCACAAGGGCTTTTCTACCTATTTTTTGGTAGTCCACGATATTGTACAACGGGTTCCCCGTACCTGCGGGCGAGGGAGTTCTGCGGCCAGCATCGTAGCATTTTTACTGGGCATTACCCATGTTGATCCGCTTCGCCATAACCTGTTTTTCGAGCGCTTTCTTAATATGGGGCGTACCGATCCGCCGGATATCGATGTGGACTTTCCCTGGGATGAGCGGGAGGAGACCTTAAAATACGTGTTTGAGGCCTACGCCGGTTCGGCGGCTATGGTAGCCGATCATATAACCTTTGCTTTCCGTTCGGCAATTCGTGAGCCCGCCCGGGTACTGGGGTATGAAAAAGAGCAATTGGACCGTCTGACAGGCTTATGGCGGCGGGGCAGCACTGCTGATTTGCCCGGCGAGCTGCAGCAGGTAGTTCCCCGCTTGTACGGAATGCCCCGTAATCTCGGAACCCACCCCGGGGGTGTAGTTATTACCCCGGGTCCGATTACCAATCACACCCACGTACAGACATCTCCACTTGGCTGGCCGGTTATAGCATGGGAGAAGGATGCGGCGGAAGACGCCGGTTTGGTAAAGATCGATCTGTTGGGTAACCGTTCATTGGGTGTTCTGCGCGATTCCATCAATCTGGTAAATACCCGTCATAACACTTCGATCGACTGGGAGAGTTTTTCCCCTTTAAACAACCGGGCTACCCGCAAGATGATTGCCGGGGGAGATACCCTGGGAGTCTTCTATGTGGAGTCTCCGGCTACCCGTCAGCTGCTAAAAAAGATGGACAGGGGGGATTACGAGCATCTGGTTATCGCCAGTTCAATCATCCGGCCGGCGGCCAACCGCTACATTAATGAGTTTGTCCGCCGCTTGCGGGGAGGGGCATACCGACGGCTGCCGGATCCTGCCGGGGCCTCGTTGGACGAAACCTACGGAATTATGGTGTACCAGGAGGATGTCTCACGGATTGCAATCGCGGTAGCCGGTTTTGATGCGGCCCGGGCGGACGGACTCCGAAAGGTCCTCTCTAATAAGAACCGTGCCGAAAAGCTTGAGGTTTTTCACGAAGAGTTTATCAGTGGGGGAAGGCTCAACGGCTTTTCGGAGGATGTGCTGCAAGAGCTGTGGGATGCCGTTCTCTCTTTTGACGGGTACTCCTTCTGTAAAGCCCACAGCGCCTCCTATGCGCTGCTCTCGTATCGTCTGGCCTGGATGAAACGCTTTTTTCCGCTTGAGTTTTATACCGCCGTAATAAATAACGGCGGCGGTTTTTATGCGCGACAAGTGTATTTGAATGCAGTTCGGCGTCTGGGGTTTCCCGTCCTTGGGCCGGATGTGAACCAAAGCAGTCTCCAGTATAGGATTGAGTCGGTGAGCCCTGAGCAGGGTGGCACGGTAAAGACTGGGTCGACCCAGGCGCTGCGGATAGGCCTGCGGCAGCTGCGAGGGCTTTCTGAAGAGGTCATGAAGCGCATTATCTCACAGCCCCAACAGAAACCCCAACGGCAAGGGCTGCGGTTCAAAAGTGTTATCGATTTTATCCGCCGAATCGATCCGGATATAGCCTCGTTCCGTGCTTTGGTGCAGATTGGAGCTTTAGATTCCATTGCAGACTGTTATACCCGTCCTCAGCTGTTTTGGATTTACTCGCATTTTGAGGATACCGAGGGTTTGTTTGAGTCTCCGCCTGTACCGGCGTGTATCAAAGATTATCCTGCCACCCGGAAGCTGCGGGATGAATACCAGGCATCCGGCCTTATTTTCAGCCGGCATCCCCTGGAAGTTTTTCTTCCGCGGGTTGCCCATTTTTTGCATCCGGAAGCACCGCCACAGGTGGACTCGCAGTCAATTGCAGAGTATTGTGGTATGACTGTACGCATCGCCGGGTTCCTAGTGGCGGAGAAGGAAATCCGAACCACCACCCACCAGGCGATGAGTTTTGTGTCGTTTGAGGACCAGTACGGGGTGTTTGAAACCGTTTTGTTTCCGAAAGTGTACAGACGGCTGGTGGAGCAGCTTGAAAATGGAGTAGCTTTTTTGCTGGAAGGGAAAATTGAATACGAGTGGGGGAGCCTGCAGCTGAATGTTACCCGTCTCTTTCCGCTTACCCGTCAGGATAAGGCTTTCACGGTATCGGTTTGATAAGCGGGGTACAGTAATAAATTACGCCTTGGGAATTCCAAAAATCAAAGATTTTTCAAATTCCCTCGATTGAATAGCCCAAAAAGATAGAGTACACTTAAGGTAGGTGAATGATATGAAGATGAAAGGTGAAAGTTCAATCACTATTTTTCATCTATTTCGCAATGACGGGACAGCTATTTTTCTACATCCATTTGATGATCCTAATGTCTTTTTGGCTGTGGACGAAAATACGCAGATATACGGTAAATACGGCCAGGAACCGGATGTTGAGTATATAACCCTGTTCCGCAGCCAGTTGTATCAGTCGGTTGAAACGGCTGTAAAAAGCTGGATTCAAGACAAAAAGTTTATCCCAAATTTCCTGTGGGCATCTTTCGGTTTTCTAGTCATCTATTTTTTGTTTACCTTTGCCGTGCGCGATCCGCTTCCCATGGTCGATGAGCTATTGATAGCCGCAGCTTCGGCGGTGGGTATATACGTTTACCGCCTCCGAAAATCCCATGCATTACCCCAGGCAGAGGAGTTGCGTAAAAAACTGCGTTGGAAAGTTGATCATATCGAGTTTCAGGAAGATGCGTTTGTACAGGAGGTGGAGGACATATTGCACCGCTATGAAACGGTAAGTCGAGATAAACTACTGGAATCTATGTACCTTCCGGATACCGCTTCTTTTTCAGAAGAGGAAATAAAAGATGCTCAGAAGCTGATTGGGTATCTGGAAAAGCGTTTTTCCAGCAAGGTGTATCGCAGACAGGAAAAGTTGATGGACCGCTACGCAACCGGCGAAGGAAGCCCTCGTCGCTTTGAAAGTTTGAAAGCCCAGATAGATCGTGGGAAAATTGATTTGTCCTTGTTAGCAACGTATCGAAGCTTAAAACGACGGGTGCACGTGCATTAAAGCAGGCTGTTTCTTATTCAACCTTATTGAGCGATTCCATATCCTCTTGCAGGCGAAGAGAATTACGTGCGACTACCATGTTTTCAGTGGCAGGCTCAAAAGTGGGGTCGAGGCTTAGGGCAGCCTCCCAATAGTCAATTGCCCGTTTTAATTCGCCCTGTGCATAAGCTTCAAGCCCCTCGATATAATATTCATCAATCTGTTGACGTAACTCCGCCCGCCCTCGGTCGCCTAAATTCATTTTGGCTTCAATGCTAAACCGGTCTGCGCTACTGACCTGTGTAGTGAGGTCGAGGGTATAGTTGAGTATAAGATCGATATAGTCCAACTCGATATTGCTGCCCAGACTAAAGCGAGGGTTTGCCCCGCGATGGGTAAACCCGGTATGGACAGAAAAAAAGTTGGTAAACTGAAGCTGCATTCCGCTTGCGATATACCACTTTTCCCATTGTTCCGGAGGAAGACCTATGGCTACGGGATAGTTAAAATCAAAGGACAAGAGCAGAGGGCGGAACGGAGAATAGGCAAAACCGGCCACAGCAACAGTTGGCATAGGCTCATCGTCGTAAGGCAGACCGAGGTTTTTAACTACAGTTCCTAAAGAAAAATTTCTTTCACGGGATGAGTAGAATTTGAGAAAGTTAAACCTGGTAAGTGCTCCTACATCTGCTAATCCGGTTGCTATCGACTGCCCCGGATAGATGGAGGCCGGGATGTGACGGTAGGCAAGTTTGAGGTTTGCCCCAACGGAAATACCGTGGAAATAGTAGCTGGAAAGAAAATTATAAGAGGCGTTTAAGGTTGCGATAGTCTCGGATACATATCCGCGGGAATCACGTTCACCCCAGCTGTTAAACTCAGTGAACGGAAGGTATAAGAACTTTCCACCAAAGCCCATCCCGAAATTACCGTCGCGAATGGTGTACACCACTCCTTCGAGACTGGAGTCGGCGATCCAGTTGTTATGGTGAAAGGAAAGTTCAGTGTAGGTAAGCTGCGAGCTTCCTGCCGGGTTGGCCTCTAAGAAGCCGGACCCCTCGGCAACTGCGGTGTATGCAGTCCCCATCCCTTCGTACATTCCGCCCATAGGCACTAAAAGAGTTGGAAAAAGTGTGCGTCCGGTGTTAGGGTCAGAGAACAGGGAATTCTCTGCAAAACCGCTGTAACCGTAGTAAAAATCGGACAGATCTGCGGCGTATATTGATACCGGGAGGAAAATAATAATAATACTAAAAAACCATAAGTGTTTCATCTTCATTAATAATATACACTCATTTTGCTCTCTTTTCTACTCTCGTAAAGATATAGATACAAATTTAGCACAAAGATTCTTTTTGTCGATAAATGTGATAGAGTAGGTAAGTAACAACGTGGTTTTAACTAGGCGGAGCCTCGCATTTCCAATTTTACTCCTTTTAGTGCTGTTTTTCAGTGCGACGATAGAGGTAGGTGCACGGGGCCAGCAAGAGGACCGTCTTGAAGATGCACGCAGTTTGATCGAAGAGAACCGCTACAATGATGCAATTCTACTCCTGACCCAGGTTATGAAGGAGAATCCCCGTAAATTTGATGAGGCGGAAAAACTTCTGCAGGAGGTCCGGGAGGCCCGTAGGACTTATAACCAGACCTATCAGGAGTTAATTGAGATCCTTGATGTGCAGGAAGGGGAGACACTAAACGAGCAGGAGGCCTATGACATAATTCAGCGTCTTGAAGAGCTTGATGCGGATCCCAACAAGGCGGCGGTTGAGGCCTTTGCACAGGCGCGCCGTTCAATTATATTTACCGTCAACAATCAACGTTTTCAGGGAATTATGCAGACCGCCGGAGAGCTATTGGAGCAAGAGCGCTATGTTGCCGCAGTGGAGGAGTACTTGTCCGGCTTCACACTGCATCAGGAGCTATTTGATGAGGAAGAACACGGCAGTGTAATTGAGAACCAAGTGGATTCCCGCCGTAACGACATACGTAGGCTATCTGATCAGTTTTTCAATGTGTATACCCTGTTTTCAGAAGCACAGGATAATTTTTCAGCTTCCGAGGGTGCCTCCGTTACTGGACATGAGCAGCTGTTGAATATTCAACAGCAGGTGCTTGAGCTCTGGGATGGAATCATCGAAAACGCAAATGCCCTTGAACAGATTCGCCTGTCTATCTTAGGGGCTGATACTACCGATATTCCTCTGCTTTCTACTCTGCGGGTTCTTACTCTTGGGCGAGCTGAAAGTGAGCAGCCGGTAGGAATCGCCGGAGCTATTGAACAGCCTCTTGTGGAATCTATGCAGGGAACAACACAAGTTCTGCAGAATCGGATGACCGATAGTTTTGAAGCAGCGGTGGAGCAGTTCAAAGCGGGGGAAGTCGGAGATCAGGAGGATGAGCTTTTTAACTCTCCCTTGCAACTGGTCGAAATGGTGACCCCTTTTATAGAATTATGGGAACAGATGCACGCATTGCGTCGTGAGTTGGAAATTCCTCGTAAAATCGGACCAGCTCCAAGGGATACCCAGTCAGACCGGCTGTATGTACAGGCTGTAGAATACGCCGGACGGAACTACAATCAACTAATAGAACTCACCGCTGAGCTAAATCAGCTGGAAACCGGTGGTCTGTTGGCCGAGCAGTTAGAGGAAATACGGTTAGCCCGTGGTCAGCTGCTGGAACTATTGAACAGATTCCAATCCGCACGCGAAGAGATTCAGGCGAACTTAACTGACTTTGAGGCCTATGGGCAGGAAGGAGTGAACGTTGAGGGCTCGCTAGAAGTGATTGAGACCTTGCAGAATAACTATGTCGCTGAAATTGCGCGGCTAAGGCTGGTTGAAGGTAACTTTGTAAAGCGAATCGCGGAGCTTCGCTACGAACCTGCTCAGCAGCTCCTGACTCAGGCCGAAGAGGCAGTAGGGGAAGCTGAAGATTTTGTCGAAGGAGTAGAGCGGGTAATTTACGAGGAGTCGGGGGCAATTGAGGTTCGTTATCCAAACCGCAGTATAGAGCTGGTCAACTCAGCTCAAGAGGATGCGAGTGCTGCCCGCAGCACTATTGAGTCCGTGCTGGCACAGCTGAATGGAGAGAAGCCGTATATTCAGGAACAGGAGCCAATTATAAGCCTGCAGCAGCTGGGGCGGGAGTTTCTGAATAGAATCGATGCATTAACCCGTCGGAGAACTCAAGTTTTAACGAGGGCCGAGGAATTAAACCGCCGGGCCGATATTGCGCTCTCTGAAGGGGATATTCGACTGCAGCAGACAAGAGCTGAAGTGGAGAATGAGCGTTTCGAGCTGGCACGGGAAAAGCTGGAACAAGCCGGAAATGCGTATTCCGAATCGCTGAGTTTTCGTGAAGACCCGGAAGTGAGGGCTATTATAGATGAGCAGATACCCAGGTTAGCAGATCAGATTCTCTTTGAGCAGAATCAGGCCATAGTACGGGAAGTTCGTAATTTAATAGACCGTGGGCGAGAACTCTTTTTTCAGGAAAAGTTTATTGAAGCAGAGCAGGTTCTTACCCGTGCCCAGTCCAGGTGGCGGCAAACCCACCCGGAGGACGACCCTGAGGTTAGCCTGTGGTTGGACCGCGTGAAACGTGCTCTGGAGGCTACCAGTGGTGTTACTATTGAGGAAGCCGATCCTCTCTATGCCGACATGATGCAGGTGTTAAATTTAGCGAAAGAAAATTATCAGCGCGGAAAAAGGTTATATGATCGGGGGCAACGTAGTGCTGCGATGGAATTATTTGCCGCTGCAGAGGAAAAAATTGAATATATTAAAGAGCCCTTTCCCAACAACAGAGCTTCCGGCGTACTCTATCTAAGAATCCTGGAATACACTCAGCCGGAAGACTTTGAATCGATATTCAGCAGCCGTTTTCGTGAAGCACGAAATAATTTGGAGTCCTCTCCGGAAGAGGCCTATAGGGAGTTGCAGGTGCTGCGGGAGATTAAACCGGACTACCCCGGGCTTGAGGATGCAATTTATCAGGCGGAAATAGCCACCGGCATCAGGCAGCCTCCGCCGGATCCACAAAAACTGGCACGCGCCAGAGATTTATACCGGCAAGCTCAGGAAATAGTGGAGCAGGATATACGTGCTCAGTTTCCGGTGGCAGTTACCTACTTGAATGAGGCGATTAAGCTTGATCCCGATTACCGAGAGGCGATAGTATTAAAGGATCGCATTCAGACCGGGCAGGGCGGCCAGGTATCGGTGGTGCTGTCGAGTGTGGATCAGCAAAAACTGCGCAGGGCCGAGAACTTGTTTATCGATGGTCGTTATTTCGAGGCCAGTGTGATTGTAGACCAATTATGGCAAAACCCGGAAAATCGCAGTAATCCGAAATTAGCGGAACTGCGGCGTCGTATAGAGAGTCAACTTTAGTGTACTACCGGAGGATGTGTGAGATTTAGTTACCGAAACAGCTTGAGGAAGATACAGCTTGCACTCCTGTTTGGCTTGATGCTAGGACTGATGCTTTCAGCGGCAACCGCTCATGCTCAACAGCTTTACTGGGAAGAGCCCGAGGTACTCATATCTGAAGGGGGGCGGTTTCCCAGGGTAGAGCAGAACGGCGGTACCACCGCAATCCTGTGGCATGAGTTTCGTTATGACGGGGAGGAGCCGGTTGATATGAGCGTATCCTTAATGGTGCGCACTGCTCAAGGCGACTGGGATGTACATCGGCGAGTAATTGGACCGTTTGATTTTGTGGGGGATGAGGTACCCTTTGCTTCCCTGGCCATTGATCGGGATGGCCGGGTAGTGGTAGCTACTGCCTCGTCCGGCATCCGGCTCGAGCTGTATGAACTGAAGGGTCCGGGAGAACAGGTTCGGCAGCTGACAACCCTTGGAGATAGAGGTGGCGAAGGAATCAGTGTTGCCCCTAAGATATTTTATAAAGAAGACGGCGGCTTTCTTCTCTTTGCTACCAAGCCGCTTAGTATTGAAGCTACTGGGATAGGTACGCCATCGCTGGGTATCAATTACTCGGTCAGTGCGAATGGAAACATGTGGACTGACTTTCAGCCCCTGGTCCCTAATGCTGAACTTTCTTACGTGTACCTTCCATCGCATGCGAGTTACCGGAACCGGGAGTTTGTTGTTTTTCAAGCATCACCTCCCGAAAGCCGCTATTATCAGCTGTATATGGTATCCAGCTTGGATGGAGGCCGAAGCTGGACTGAACCCCGCCGACTTACAGAGTTTACCGATTCTCTGGGTATAGAAGGGGCGGGTGTGAATAATTTTAACAATCAGCGACCTTACCTTCAGGGGGCTCGGAACGGACTTCATTTAGCATGGGAGCGACAGTTTGCCAATACTACCTCTCCTCAAATCTATTATGGTCTGATAGACGCTGACGGCAATTTTATTGAAGAGCCTGAGCGGATAAGCAGCGGCACTGCAAGTTGCCGCAGCCCGCAAGTGATAGTAGACGCTGAAACCCCCTATCTGCTGTGGTTTGACGATAGAAAGGGGGAAAATCGTATTTTTCTTGGTTACCGCCAAGGCTTGAACTGGCAGGACGATGATTTGAGTATTATGCCGGGATCGAGCATGTATGGAGAGTTTTTCTTCCGAAATAATAAAATTAATGTGGTTTGGGAAAACAAACTTTCCACCGAATCGCGAGTGGTTATGCTGGAACCGGACCAAAGTGTGAAAGCACCGAATGTAATACCACAAAACTTCAGAGTTGACGAACGCTTCAACCAGGATGATTACGTCATTGAATGGAATATTCCCGATGACTCCTCCGGTATAGCAGGTTTTAATTATTCAGTAGATAGAAACCCGGAAGGTCGTCCGGATCGGACTATGAAAATTTTAAGAAGAGACTCACGTCGGGCTGAGGTCGAAGTAGAAAAAGACGGATGGTGGTATTTTCATGTTATTGCCCGGGACTATGCCGGAAACTGGTCGGAGCCTAAGACTGTCGGTTTTTTTCATGATACTACCCCCCCTCCTGCGGTCGATTTTACAGAGCTTGAAAGGGATGACGATGGGTATCTGCAATCTAACACCGGCACCATAAGCTGGAACCCTCCGGAAGCTGAAGATCTAAGTGGATACACCTACCGTCTGCAGTACCTTACCGGTCCCAGTTTCCAAGGAGATATGACAGCATTTTCCATCAACGCTCCTCCTTCCAGGATACAAACCCGCAGTCCGGAATATTCGTTTTACAACCTCGATAACGGCACATGGGCTTTAACCGTTGCACCGGTAGATACTGTTGGCAACCGAGGACCTGCAGAAACCGTGTATTTTCAGTTGAATAAGTATATTCCGGTCACCTACATCACTCGGATAGGGGTGGAACAGGATCAGCTAAATCGATATGACTTACAGATTATCGGACGCGGTTTTTCAGTCGGTGGAGAGATACAGCAGGTTATGCTCGACCGCGATGGAGAGCCTCCCTACGATTATGTGTATGACCAGGAGACGGGACTTTATTCGGTGAGAAACGACCGGGTAATTATCGGACCAACGGTTGAGAATATTGATGAAGGGGAGTACCGAATAGGATTAATACATCCTGAGCGGGGAACCTACTTTACCCAGTATACTTTGCAGTTTGAGACTACCGGCGCTGTCAAATTTGGGGATTTTACTTTGATAGCCGCCGAACGGCCGGCATTAGAAGCTTTTAGGCAAATAGCAATTTACGGGAGCGAGCTGCCGGTTATGCTGATTATGATTCTACTGGCTGTGATGCTGGTGTTTGCCGTATGGAAGCTGACAACTCTGGCGAGAGAAGGAGTTCATATGCGGGGTGAAGTTCAAGCCCTGCTTGAGAATCGTCAGCTTTCCTACGAAAAGAAGAAGGAGAAACTTGCTGCTATGGAAAAACGTGGAATGGGATTAAGAATAAAATTTGTTCTCCTGACTACTTTCTTGGTACTTATCATTGTGTTGATGGTCGCATTGCCACTGAGCAACTACATGATAAGAACCCAGCAGCGGAACCTTACCGCTGGTTTGCAGGAGAACACTCGGGTATTGATTGAAAGCATCAATGCGGGGGCAGAGAAGTTTCTGCCGGAAGAGAACACTATCGAACTGGGACGCTTGCCGCGGCAAATGCGGGCTGCAAAGGATGCGCGCTTTGTAACTATCACCGGCCCCAGTCTCAGTTCAGCGACTCAACTTGACAACGATTTTTATGACTATTTGTGGGCAACCAATGATCCGGAGATAAACGAGAAAGTAGTTGTTCCGGAAGATGAAGACGTAATACAAGCCGGAGAGTTTACTTATGAACGGGGTACCGTTAAAGTGGACGACCGAATCAGTTCTGTAATTCCGGAACTCAAGAGAGATATTAACAGACAGGCTGAAGAGAGGGTAGGAAGGCTCGTTGAACGTTTGAATGAGCTTCAGCAGGAAGCCCAGAGGGCCGCCCAGCGCTTGGTAAACAGCAGTGATCAGGACACTGCACAGCTGCTTACGGAATTGCAGGATCAGATAACGGAAATTAATACTAGAATTGAAGAAGAATTGAGCAGTATCAGCAACAGGATGGGCAGTATCCCGGAATTTAATGCCGAGAATGTCCTATCCGGACCGACCGACTATACCTTTTATCGTCCGATTGTGTATCAGGACTCAGATCGAGAGGGGGTATACTATCATGGGATGGTACGGCTGGGTATATCTACCGTAAGAATAATAGAGGAGATACGCGCCTCGCGGGAGACCCTTATACGACGGACCGCTCTCATCGCCTTTATAGCCATCGGTCTTGGCATACTCGGAGCCTTGTTACTCGCCACCATTATTATTATTCCGATTCGAAGGCTGGTAAAGGGTGTTGCCCGCATTAGAGATACCGAGGACAAGGAAAAGTTGGAAGGTCACGAGATTGAGGTGAAAACCAGGGACGAGATTGCTATCCTGGCCGATACAGTCAATGACATGACCAAGGGGCTGGTAAATGCGGCAATAGCAAATAAGGATTTAATTATTGGTAAAGAAATTCAGAAAATGTTTATCCCCCTGGAGGAGGATAAGCGGGGACGAAAACTGACCACTGCCAACCTACAGACCGAACAGGCAGATTTTTTCGGCTATTACGAGGGCGCAAAGGGAGTCTCGGGGGACTATTTCGATTATATGGAATTGACGCCGGGAAAATATGCGATTGTGAAGTGCGATGTGGCTGGAAAGGGAGTTGCAGCTTCCCTGATTATGGTAGAAGTTGCAACCATCTTTCGAAACTTCTTTAATGAATGGTTATCTCTACAGAATCGAAAAGACAAAATTGCCGCCGGGAAGGGAGTTCAGCGCTCGGAGGAAGATCCTAACCTGGAAGAGCTGGTGTACGCAATTAATCGTTTGGTGCAGGAGCGTGGTTTTAAAGGTCGCTTTGCTGCCCTGATTGTAGTTTTATTTGACGTGCGCAATGGGAAGACGGTTATGTGTAATGCCGGAGATAATTTGGTGCATATTTTTAATAGTGAAAAGCATGCGATGGAGGCGAAGACCCTGCCCGAAGCTCCCGCCTCGGGGGTATTCCCGAACGATTTAGTTGAGATGCAATCAGGATTCAAGCGTATCCCCCATATGATGAAAACCGGTGATATGCTCCTGCTGTTTACAGATGGTTTGGAAGAGGCACAGAGAAAGTTCCGCAATGAGAATTTCGAACCGATTGTGTGCAACGAACCTGGGCTTGAGGAAGGGCAGGAACACGGGACCCATTCGGTGGGCATGGACAATGAAGAACTGAGCTTAGGCCGGGTATATGATGTGGTAAACTCGTTGATGTCCCGCAGCGCATATAAGCTAATTAAGTACCATAATCCGGTTCCGAATGAAGAGTTAACCTTCGACTTTTCCAGCTGCAAAGGAACTATTCAGGAGGTGGTGATTGCAATGGTATCGGTTGAAAAGGTTTTCCGCATGTATCCGGATCCTTCTGCCGGGGCCAATGATGTGGTAGTGGTGGATAGAAAAATCGATGAGTTTTTGCAGGCGCATTTTCTGCAGTATGAGAACTACTTTCACCATCCCATTGAAGGGCAAACAGATCAGGAAGAGTATGTTCGTTTCTCCCATATTAAAGAGGACCAGCAGTATGACGATTTAACTGTGTTGGGTATTAGAAAAAAATGAGCAGGAGAAGTGGAAACAGCTTTCAAAAGAAAAAAGTAGAAGAGCCGACCTTTTACTGCGAGACCTGTGGTCTCGAGGTCGGTGTTGATGAAGATGAGTGTCCTCACTGCGGTATGCCCTTTTACGGAGTACGATGCCCTCGTTGTGGGTTTAACGGTAAGGCCCGCCAGTTTGTAAACGGGTGCCCGCAGTGCGGTTTTAGGGCCGCTGCGAACGATTCTTATGAGCTGTTGAATAATACTACCGGTAAAGGAAAGCCGGTTGAAAAATCATCGCTGTGGCTGCCCCTTTTGCTGGTTTTTCTGGTGGGAACTGCAGCTGCAGCGATAATTGTGGTGCTTCTACTGTAAAAAAATTACTTAAACAGCGCGTCTATTTCGTGATGATACTTGTGGTACACTACCTCACGCCGGATTTTCAGGGTATGGGTTAGTTCCTTACCTACCTCAAAGGGCTGGTGAAGGAGCTTAAAGCGGAATATACATTCAAAATGGCGGAAGCCGCTCTTGGTGTTTACCTGTTTCTGAATCTCGTCGTGCACGTATTCTTGTACTTCGGGGTTGCTGAGCAGCTCGTCGTTTTCAACATAGGTAATACCGTTTTCTTGGGCAAACTCTTCTAATTTAGACATTTCGGGTACTATCAGCGCGGCAAGGAATTTCTGATCTTGTCCAACTACCATCGCCTGTTGAATGGCCTCCGAAGCGTTGAGTTTATCCTCTATCGGAACCGGTTCAATATTCTCTCCGCCCAGCAGAACTATCGTCTCTTTTGAACGGCCAAGAATTTTGAAGTCCCCGCTATGGCTGAAAATTGCGATGTCCCCGGTATTGAGCCAGCCGTCCTGTAAAACTTCTTTGGTCTTTTCCGGCTGTTTATAATACCCCTCCATAATTTGTTCACTCTTCACAAACAGGGTTCCCTTGCGTCCTTCCGGAAGAATTACGCCATCCGGGTCTATTACCCGGTGTTCAACATCTTTCAACAGTGGACCTACAGTGCCGAATACCGGACGGGATTGTTTTCGCACCGCTAGAACAGGTCCTGTTTCGGTTAATCCATAGCCCTCGAGCAGGTGTATACCAGCTCCGTAGAAAAAGCGATCGACATGAGAGGGCAAGGCTCCTCCTCCGGAGATGCCGGCGATAAACCGAGGGCCCAACTTTGACTGTATTTTACGAAATACCAGCAGATACCCAAACAGTTTGAAGGGGGCCAGCAATAAAAGAGGTATTACCGCAATTATCTTGTCTATGACATGGTAGCGCGGGGTAAAATCGGGTAGGCGACCGGTGAACATGTTAAAAAAAGTGGCGAACATCTCGCCGGTTGCAACGAAAAAATTGAACATTCCCAGCTTAAACCCGCCCTCGTTTTTCATGCTTCGAAAAATGGCGCTACGGATTCCCTCCCAAATTCGCGGTACGGAAGTCAGCCAGTGGGGCTGAACTTTCTGCATATCCGGCAGCATTATCGAGCCGATAGGTTTTGAATAGGCAATAGCAGCCCCAATGTTCAAAACAATATATTCAACTGCCCGTTCAAAGGAGTGCCAAATAGGCAGAACACTCAGGAATGTATGTCCGGGCTGGATGTTTAGATGTTCGTAGATTCGTTCAATTTGGAAAGTAAAACTGCGGTGACTCAGCATTACTCCTTTCGGTTCGCCGGTGGTGCCGGAGGTGTAAATGAGGGTAGCCAGGTCATCACTGTTTCCTTTATCAACTTCACGGTCATAGAAATCGGTATCATTCTGGAATATTTCTTCCCCTGCCGCGAGCACCTCCTCGAAGGAGAGCAACTTCACCGCATCCTTACGAGGAGAGCTAACCGGTTTCGAATTGTCGAACAGGATTAAAGTGTGCAGATTGGGTAGGTCCGCTTTCTTTGACAGGATTTTTTCGGCTTGAGTACTGTTTTCAGCAAAGGCGATTGAACATTCAGCATGTCCTAAGATATATCCAACCTCATCTGCCATAGAGTCGGAACCCCGGGGCACATCTACCGCACCAATGCCCAGGAGCGCTAAGTCGGTGATTATCCACTCTTTGCGGTTATCCGATATAATTCCTATATGATCGCCCCGGGAAATTCCCAGCGAATTAAGGCCTGCGGCAAAGCGTTTAATCTGTTCGTAGAGTTCTTTGTAGCTAATCGAGATGAACTCCCCTTGAGAGTCCTTGTACATAAGTGCGGTCAATCCGGGATGTTGCCCGACGGTCGAGCGGATTCTTTTAGGGACAGTATCAAGACCTTGCATTGAATAATCCTCCTTAGTGAATATCAGATCAGGAGGATGGGTTTAGGTGATTTTCTAGAATCTGGAAGGTAAGTACTTCCGGCAGGAGTGTGTAGTCTTCGCCGGAGTGATAATAGGCATACACCGGCACACCTGCTCGTCCGTAGAAACGAATCCACTCCTCGATAACCGGGTCTTGATTAGTGTAATCGCCATACAGCAGTTTAACATTCTTCGAACGGAACAGGGTATCTCCCCTTTCTGTATGGAGCACCGTTTGTTCATTCAGTTTGCATACGGTGCACCATTTTGCTGAAAACACGACTAGAACCGGATTATCCGCCTGTTGGTACTCTTCCAGTTTTTCTACTGAAAATTGCTCCCATCCTTCTCTTATTGTCGCCGTTGCTTGTGTGTTCGGGCCATTTTCAAACTCAAGTAGACGGCCCGCGGCCGATACGGAGAGTATAACGATTAATCCTAAAATAATCCACTTCCTTTTGCGACTAATAACCGGAGAAGCGGTTTTTCCATAGATCCAAAGCAGAAAACCGATTATCAGCAGAAACAACAACACCTGTACAAGCTGGCCGGGAGTGACCTGATGGCGTAGAATACTCAGCAGATAGAGAGCGGTTGCAAAAAGAACAAAACCCATCAATTCCTTGAAAGTATTCATCCACGGACCCGGTTTTGGCAGTTTGTTGATGAGGGAAGGCCGCAGGCCGATCAACAAAAAGGGCAGGGCAAAGCCGATGCCGACCATTGAAAAGGTAAGTACAATGACAATCGGAGGCTGGGAGAAGGCAAAGCCGAGTGCGGGACCTAATAAGGGGGCAGTACAGGGGGTGGCCAGGAGTACAGCAATAATTCCATTAAAAAATGAACCGATATAGCCTTTACTGCCGGCACGCTGAATTGCCCCGTTCATCCGTGGGGGTTGAAACACAAACACATCAAACAGTGAGAGGGCAAATACAAACACCACTGTAATAAGGAACACTACAAAGCCCGGATTCTGAAACTGGAAGCCCCAACCGACCAGTTCACCGGAGAGCTTAAGGCCTATTACTACCCCCGCCAGTATCAATAATGAAACCAGTACCCCGATTGTATAAAAGAGCGAACCGGTAAATATTTCCCGTCGGCTATTACCGCTTTGCTTCACCAAATTGAGAGCTCGGATAGATAGTACCGGCAGTACGCAGGGCATCACATTCAGTAGTAGCCCTCCAATTAAGGCAAACAGGAGGAAGCGGAGAAGTATTCCCAGTGAAACAGGAGCCGCTGACGAGGGGGCTCCTAAAGCAGAGATATCTTGAGCTGCTGCTTCAATATCCTGGGGTACTTCAAACTGCACCAGAATGGTCTCGTCTTGCGGAAAGAAACACGTGCCGGCTTCGTCGCACAGCTGATACGAGGCGGTGAAGGGGATGCGATACTCACCGGCATCTAAATCCTCTCTGGTCGAGATTTGCACTGTGAGGGTGGCACTATCGTAGTATTTTACCTCGCCGGTTTGGTCGGGATCTGCAACACCCACCGGATAATTAACCGCGGTTACTGTGAATGGGGAAGAGTCGGGAGCACTGACGGTAAAGAAATCCTGCTGTTTGGACTGATAAAATCCTTCGGGGATATAAAAGGTAACATCAAAACTGCTGCTGTTTTCCGTAAGTACTACCGGGCTTGAGGGGCCTTCTATGCGTGCGGTCGGAGGTAGGCTGTTGGTAGGCTTGCTTTGAGACCCCGGAGGAGGTTCTGAAGAATTCGGGGATTCCAGTAATTCGAGGTTGTTCAATTGTCCATAGGCGGTTGGCAGGAAGAGTGCAAGCCCTAATAAAACCAGTATCGCTTTACGTGTCCAGGGTAATCCCATTATTCCCATCCCGATAGTCCTCACTTATTGCTTATTGCTGCGGTAGAAGCTCTTCCAAGGCCTCCATAATCGAATCCGACTCCCAGTCGGTGGCACCAACTAAGCGGGCAACCAGGTTACCTTCGGTATCCACTATCCAACTTGTAGGTATACTGCCGGTGCCGTAAGTCCCGTTTACCTTGTATTCCGAGTCAATTAATACCGGAAAGGTATACTCGTTCTCAGCGATGTAATTTTTAATTTTTTCAAAGGTTTCCCGGGGAGGAGTGGGGGCTGCAACTGCTAAAATGCTAAACCCGCGGCCCTTCAGTTGGTTGTATAAGGTCTGCATTGAGGGCATTTCCTCACGACAGGGGGGACACCAGGTTGCCCACAGGTTCAATAGTACTACTTGGCCGCGGTAATCGGAAAGGCTGACCCTGTCTCCCTGTAATGTTTCGATTGTGAAGTCCGGCGCAGCGGTCGTTTCCTTCAAAACTCCAAAACCAGCATTGTAGAATAACTCTTCCGCTTTGTTTAGATCGATATCTTCCTGCGCTGACAGGGAAAATGTCAGAAGCAGAAAGAGCAACATTATTAAGGACTGTTTTATGGTCTTATAAAATTTCATATATAGAAACTAATATACTCTAAGTAGAAAAGCAAGGGGAAAAAATGAGTAAAACAAGCAGGTTTTAGTGCTTAAGTAAGGGCCCCTGCTGCCGGAAGCAGGAGAATGGCAGTAAAGTTGTATAGAGCATGGGCTAATGCTATTTCGTGCCATGAAGAATGTGCCAGATAACGGTACCCTAAAATGACTCCTATTAAAAACGTACCGGCCGCGGCAGTAATCCCCTGGTACATATGACCGGCGGCAAAGAGCAGGCTTCCGATTATTATTGTCAGATGAGCCGCACGGCGGTTTACAGCAAAATCGCGGATAAGATATACCCGGAAGAAAAGTTCTTCAAAGTAACCGATTAATAAGCAGGTTACGGCAATGAAGAGGATGAGGACCGGTTGTTCGGATAATCGTGCATAAAAATCCGAGCTTACCTCTATTCCGGTATTTTTGTACACCGGTTCACTAACTCCGATGAATTGCTGTATAATCCCAAGTACCAGGGGGATGCTTAGGATAAAAAAATAACTTACAATTACCTTCAAAACGGGGGTTTCACGCAGGGGTACAATGCCGTAGGAACGTAAATCGGAGTTGGATCGCAGGTTAAGAATATAGATAATTAGCAGCATCTGCGGCAGGCTGAACAACAGTGTAAACAGATGGAACCCAGGGCTCAACATGCTATTTATGTTGAAGCTTGATCCCTGTTGGAAGTATCCAGGAAGAAAAAACACCGAAAAAAGCAGAATAGCCTCGACAAAAGGCATATTTTCTTCGTGATTTTTTGGATAAAATGGTGTATGGTTAATAAAATTCATTTCATAAAACCTTATCTTATATGGTTAAGATTGTATAGTTAATGTAATAGTTGGAATATGATTATTTGGATTCTTTTAGGCAGTTTTTTTGTACTACTCATAGTTGGATACGGGGCGCTCCGTAAAGCAGGCGGCGGGAGCTTCCCGTGGCTTCACTTTTACGCGAAGGGGAAGGAGTCGGGGTTTACCTTTAAAGAGGTAAACCTATTGCGGAAAGTGGCGGTGGAGAACCGTCTGAAAAATCCAACCGCCCTTTTCTGGTCGATCGGTCAGCTCGACCGTTCAATTAAAGGAATGATTACTAAATTCCGTTCTGAAGACAGCATCGGCAATGAAGAAAACATCCATTTTTTATCTAAACTGTTCGACTTTCGTAAGAATGTGGAAATGGATCTGCCGAAATATAAATTAGGAATAAAATCGACACGTAAGTTGCCTCAGCGGCAGCGTATAATGATAAATATGCCCGGCTTGGGTACCTATCGGTCACAAATTGTGGAAAACCTGCGGCGCTATATGGCCATTTCTTATCCGGAGGGGCCGAAACTGCCCCCGGGATTCATCTGGAAGGGCCATCGAATAAACATCTACTTCTGGAGGGCCGATGATGCCGGGTATGTGTTTGAATCGAGGGTTCTAGAAGACTATTTGGACCGTCGTTATCCAATTTTACATATTGCTCATTCCGATTCACTTGTTCGAAGCCAAAAACGAGGCTCCGTGCGGGTCGATACCAATATCCCCGGGAGTATATTTCCGTTGCGTTCGATCGAAACCGCCACCGAAGAGCACGAGTACGGACGCGGACTTCGCTGTCGGATTCGAGACCTCTCGGAGGATGGTGCCGCAGTACTGATTGGGGGCCGTGGTAAAGTTGGGATGGTGGTCAAAATCCAGTTTAAATTGGGTGATTCAACGATCATTATGAATGGAATTGCAAAAGGTGTGAATTACAATCAACCAAAACACCAGTCGGTTTTGCACATCCAGGCACTACCTCCTTCTCCGGTAATAAAGAATAGAATACTGATGTATGTGTACAATTTATTTGGAGAACGCGATGAAAGATAAATTGGGAGTTTAATATGAAGAGATCAATATTCATAAGCGTTGTGTTTTTTATGATGCTTTCTTTAATAAATGTGTCTGCCCAGCAGGCCCAAGATCAGAACCAAGCTCAGACACAAAACGAACCTGATAACAAAATGCTGTTTGCCTATCAAAAGAATTTCGCCCGCGGCAGTCTTGCTACCAAGGTCCAGGTACTGCAGGATGCTGCCTCCGAAGAGGGCGGCGGTATGGGAAAACTATATCTGCAGGCAATCAGGTTCTATCTGGATAACTTTTCGACCCTGCGGGATGACACTACTGCAATTGAGCTGGCAAAGTATGCCGCACGCTTAGCCGGGGAAGCCTCATACACACCAGCTACCGAGGACTTATGGAATATGTTCCGGCAAAGTAGTAATGTTGGAGTAAAAGTTGCTGCTATTCAGAGTCTCGGAAGGCTACTTAATCCTGACGAACAGTTGGTGACCTCGGTAGTTAATTATCTTAAAACGCAGAACAACAAATTTCGCCGGGGTGAAGATGTAGAGAACCAGGTGATAGCCGAAACAATTACCGCTTTGTCTCGAATTGGCAGTAATACCGCTTTCTCCGAACTATTTGCCGCCGCACATCTCGGTTATCCTCAACACATCGAGGAGAGGGCCCTTGAGGCACTGGAAAACTTAGAGGGCGATATTAGCCGAATGGTATTGAAGGTGATAGAAGCTGGTTTCGCGCAGGAAAAATTGCCGGCGTTGAATTGGGCAATGGAACAGGACACTCTTTCGAAGGAGGATAAGGGAGAGATTGCCCAGAAAGCCCTCTCCGAGGGGCTTGCACAAGTCAGCGACCAGGAAAAGCAGGAAAGATTGCGGGAACTGCGCTTCGAAGCAGCCCGGCAGTTGACTGAGTTGGAGCGTTCCGAAGCAACATCTTTAGTAATAGACCATTTCGATAGAACGAATGTGGAGGTCGACCGAGGCCTAACCTCGAAGTCGAACCTCCTTGAGGCAATTGCATGCTTAGGTGCAATGGGAACCCATGAAGCAGCAGTGCGACTTAGCCTGTATCTAGAAGTGTTAAACACTTATAAAGAAAACGGGCAGAAAGTTGACGAACAGGTTGCATTAGCTGTTATCAAGAACCTCGGCATTTTGGGCGATGAAGTGGCATTCGATCACTTACTTTACACCATGTATCTTGATTACCCCCGTTCAGTCAAACAGGCTGCACGGGAGGTATTGAGTGAGTTTAAAGAGTAAGCAAGCATTTTTTAGCGACCCCGCTGCTTGGGGCCACCTTTTCTTTCGAAAACACTATGAACACCTCATCGAGCTTAGTATTGTACCTGTTCTGTGCAGCTTATGGGCATGCAACGAAGTAAGCGTACACCTTGTAAAAATAGCAATAGTTCTCTGTTCAATTGCTCTAGCAGCTACGGCTTTGGTGTGTGAAAACTGCTCCTCCCAAGGAGTGAGGTCGTTTGCAAAGGTTCTGCTTTGGTTGTCTGTTGTATGTGCTCTCTGCATCCGAATCCCCTTTATGCTGCAGGGATCTCAGCAGTTCTGGGGCTTTCCGGGCCCCCGCGTGAGAGAATTACAGGGCAAAGTAATGGATGATAGTCGGATGAACGGACGGGGAGGCAGCAGTGTAAGGCTTGCCTTATCCGGAATTGAAGATGATTTTGGGAATGTGTCCGAAGCGAAGGGGTCTTTACTGCTCCTGCTGCCAACTTCAACTTTATTATATCGGGGACAGAGAGTGAGAGTGCCGGTACAGTTGAAGGAGCTACAGAACAGCAAAAGCTCGCCGGCTGCGCGGGACAGCTATCTAGGCATAGCCCAAGGGCACACAGCCCTTAAGGGTTTCTCTTCCAATCTGCTGGAAAAAAGGGCGGTTCTTTTTTCTTCTCTCCGGGCGAGGCTGGTTAGTATCGGACGACACTCCCCGCCCTTACTAGAGGCGCTGCTTCTGGGCTACAAGGAGGGAAAATCGGAACATTTGTTTACCCTGTTTAGGCAGGCCGGTTGTGCACATCTGCTGGCCCTTTCGGGGATGCATTTAGGGGTGATCTCTTTGGGAGTGCTGATATGTGCAACCCCACTGATTGGACGCCGACGGGCTGTGCTGCTTTCTCTGCTTACCATAGTTTTTTATCTGCTCCTGGTGGGGGCTCGTCCCTCTATGCTGCGTGCAGTAATTATGTACGCCCTGGGCTCGACAGGGGTTCTTCTACTGGGAGCGCGGGTAAATCCATTTCACATACTCTGTATGACCTTTATAGTCCAAACGCTGCTTCTTCCACAAGACGCATATAGCCTCGGTTTTCAGCTTTCATATGTTGCCTTGGGTGGAATATGCCTTTGGACTCGTGCGATTAGCCGCTGCATACCGGGGCTGATTCCTGGGTTAATGAGGGATGCTGTGGCAGCGACTATAGCTGCTCAGTGCTGCAGTGCTTGTATCCTTGTGAAAAATTTCGGGGTATTGTATCCCGTAGGATTTTTGGCGCCCCTGGTCTTAACACCGCTGGTGACTCTATGGATGTGGGGCGGGTTAGCCTATCTGTCCTGGTCCTGTCTTATGAGCTTTTTCTCCAGTCCTCTGTTGGTGATGGCTGACCGATACTTTCGCCTTCTGATTGAATGGGCTGCCTTTGTAACGGTAGATGCCGTAAGGTGGTGGAGTCTGTTTAGTCCGATTGAAATTTCACCAGATAAATGGAGATTGACTGCTCTTATTTCAGCCTGTGTATTGACGCTGTTCTCACTCTGTCAGTATGCTGGGCGCTATGCATGGCGAATTAAACTACAATTCTCCCAAATCGATCGCCCAGTTTCTGCAGACCCATGGAATGGCACCCAACCGCCGGTTTGGGCAGAACTTTCTGATTTCCCAAGGGATACGCGAGAAGATAGTCGGGCTGCTTGAGCTGGAAGAGCAGTCGAATGTGTGGGAAATCGGACCGGGTCTGGGTGCTATGACCCACATGCTTTTGGATAAAGCAAAAAATATCACACTATTTGAGATAGATAACCGGTTTATACAATTTCTCACAATTCTTTATTCCGAGTACCCTCATTTGAAAATTGTGAATGGGGATGTAGTGAAGACCTGGAAGTCGGTGTATAGGGAGGATGGGTTGCCCGACCGAATCATGGGAAATTTACCCTATAACACTGCTTCAATGATTATCGCCGATTTAATTGAAGCCGGTTGTGTGGCACCGCGTATGGTTTTTACAGTTCAAAAAGAGGTTGCCGCGCGGATGCGGGCTATACCGGGTACACGTGAATACTCGGCTTTTTCAGTTATTTGCCAATTCGCGTGCACTGTGGAGGACGGAGGAACTATTTCTCCGGGAGCCTTTTATCCGCCACCCCACGTGGATTCGGCCTTAGTGGTAATGAAACCCCATGGACGATTCAACTTCAGTCGGCTGCCCCTGGTCAGTGAAATTACTAAGGCGTTGTTTAGCTCACGACGAAAAACTATACGCAATACCCTCATTCGCAGCAGTCTTGCAGCACGCTATGGACAAGAAAATATTGCTGCAGCTCTGGAAGCCGGTGGTATCGATCCGGGACGGCGCGGAGAGGAGCTTGCGGTGGAAACAGTAGTGGCACTGGCGGAGTTTCTGAGCGAAACATCCTCGCGCGACGACTCATGGATGGTTTGACTTGGAAATTTCTGTGAAGTATACTTTGAAAAAGAAAATTCTTAAGGAGAAAGATATGCGCAAAAGCTTAATATGTGCTCTACTGGCCGGAGCCTTGGTTCTGTTGTGGACTGGATGCGCAAGCCAACCAGATACCAGTGAGAAGGTTTCCGAGACCAAGCAAGAGGCAATGCCCGCCGAGGCAGAAGAAACCGCCGAGGCGACTGAACCGGAGATGGAGAAGGTAGTTGAAGAGGTTCAGTTGGTTACAAAACGGACAACCTACTATTCCGACGGTGTTTTGGCCTCCTACCGGGTTTACAGCTATGCAGATGAGGGAACGGAAAAACGTGAAGAGATATTGTACAATTCCGATGACGAGGCGGAGGAGCGGATCGTTTACACTTATGAAGACGGTAATTTGACTGAAAGCCGTCACTACAATGGCAACAATGAGCTGCGGCGAATACATCAGTTTTCCTACAACGATGAAGGCCTGCTGAGTGAGGATTTGCTTCTGAACGCAAAGGAAGAACAACAGACTCGGCAGGCGTATGAGTATAATTCGGCCGGTCACAAGCGCAAATGGCTGGTATACAACAGCAACGATACACTGATGAGTTACAGCCTTTATGAGTATCAGGACGGACTCAATACACGTATCGAGAACTACAGTGCAGGAAATGATCTTCTGGATTATTTTGTTATTGAATACACCCCCGCGGGTAAACCGGAAAAGCGGGTGTGGTACAACAGTTCCGACCAACGCGAGCAGAGTCGTGTGTATGAGTATGAAAATAAAGCCTTGGTAAATGAAACCATACTAAGGGCTAATGGTTCGGTAAAACGTAAAATTGTATATGTGAATAACAGTTTTGGAAATCCTGTGGAAGTGGTCTATATGGATGCAGGGGGAGATATTCAGGAACAGGTTACCTACGATTATATTACTCGCAGCAAGGTTTCTTACAAAGTAGTTGAGTAGCGAAGAGAGGTAGTAAGAGGATAATATGCAAAGAATAAAGCTAAAAATACTGATGCTGTTGCTGCTGGTAATAGTGGGAAGTCAGTTTGCTGTGGCAAATGAAATAGCTGCCATGTGGACGCGCCTGTATGAACGCGCACGGACACTCGATCAAAAACAGCAAATTATGATGAACATTGTCGAACAGCACAGCCGTGATGTGATTCCGGTGCTGACGGATGCTCTGGACGAGGAAGTGCGTACATTTCGTAACACCGCTAATGTGACGGAGGCCGGCCGGAAAATTGAGCTCATGAAAATGGTGGTGGAAGAGCTGGGCCGCTTGAAAGCACGTGAGGCGGTGCCGGTGGTCTGGGAGACAGTCCAAATTGTGGAGGACCCGATTCTAAGGGCAGAGGCAATTATGGCGTTAGGCAGCATGGGAGCACGTGAGTATGCTGAAGATATGGCGATGATGCTGCGTAATATCAACTTTAATTATGATGATATTCAGAATCAGCGGAAGAACGAGATTATTGCCTATGCGCTTGTGACTGCACTAGGCCGCCTGGGAGAAGAGGTTGGCTACGAGCCGGTGTTTTTTGCTTCACAGGGCTGGTATTCAGGTCAGAGACAGGTAAAACAGAAGGCCGAGGAAGTACTTCAACAAATTGTTGATGATCCTAGCGATCAGCTACTTCGGATTCTCCGTACGAATGATGATTTCCAGCTAAAACTGGCCGCTCTGCAGGCTGCTGAAAAATCTGATGCTCCGGAGATTGCAAAAGCCGAGGTTGCCGCAGCGGCTATCGATGAGGGGCTCACCTACTCACCCAAGAATAAGAGTGAAAGTCGTGAGCTTAAAACGATTCGAATGAATGCATTGGAGATGCTGGAAAAATATCCTCAGCCGAAGAATGAGAGGCTGATTGAAAACCTGATAAGCATGCTCCAGATGTACCGCTCTGACCGGGTGTTCGATGAGGATGAAGTAATTACCCTGCTTGAGGCTCTGGGAACTTTTACCGGGGAGGAAATAGCACGCCCCCTTTCCGATATGCTGGGCTATTATAATCAGCGGCGGGAGGTTGCTCCCCCCGATTCCTACCGAATAGTCAGAGCTCTGATTCAGGCCCTAGGTAATGTCGGCCATTCAACGGGTATAGAGGAACTGACTCTAGTAACAATTTCTGATTACTGGGAGAACTCGATACAGCGGGAAGCGCAAGCGTCTATAAACAAGATTCAGGCGGCGAACTAAGCCCCATTTCTAAATAAAAGCGGCTGCCGGTTTTAACACACCGGCCAGCCGCTTTTTGTTTGC
>JAIPFV010000051.1 GCA_021736475.1 Spirochaetia bacterium
ATTTTTGTGACGCCTGAAGTAAAAAGGAGTTTATAAATGAGACAAGGCAGCCTGCATTTAGTGTGTCTTCTAATGCTTCTCCTGCTTCTTACGCCAACGCTGCTAGTTGCCGATGAGAAGACGATGAACCTTGAATCGCGAATATTAGAGACATTTGACCCGGATACACGAACTACAGACTGGCTCGTGCGCGGCAGCAAGTTCATCACAGAGGGGTTTCCTAAGAAGGCGTATGCCCAAACTTGGCCGGATGCATTGTTTGGCGCCAATCCTGAAAATGTAGAGAGAGAGGTTTTAGGGACGCACTTCAAATTTGACCGCCAGGGATACAACAACATCGAGTTTATTCCGGTGACTGAGGATGAAAACGGTGAAACCGTTCACAATCCTATTCCCATACCGGGGCGCGTAAAGCAAATTGATTTCTGGGTCTGGGGTTCTGATTTCGACTATTACATGGAAGTGCATCTGCGTGATTTCCGCGGTGTAGTACACACCCTGAATATGGGGAGCCTGAATTACGTCGGGTGGAAAAACTTGGGAAGGGATATTCCCTCCTACATCCCGGTGTCACAAAGCTATGCGCCTTATTTAGCCGGCTTGCAGCTGGAGAAAATCGTGTTATGGACAAAGCCGACTGAACGGGTGCATAACTGTTATGTGTATATCGATCAAATAAAAGTATTGACCGATGTTTTCATTTCTCGGTTCGACGGTGACAAACTTGCCCAGCCGGAACGAGTCCAAGAGATCTGGGAATCGGAAGGGGAGTAAATAGATGAGAGCACGTAAGAGCATAATTCTACTTTTCGTTTTACTATTTGTAAGTTCGCTGGCTCTTTTCGCTCAGGTCGAAGAAGTGGGCGAGCCACAACCTGAGCAGCTGGGAGTAGACTCAGCGCAACAGATGCTGCGAACTGTTTCGATATCGAAGTTCGAAGACGCCGGTTTTTGGAATGCTGCCATGCCCCATGATCAGGGCATCGTCACTATCCGCACCCTCCAAGGAGCTCCTTTAGACAAAGAGCCTTTAGAAGGGGAGCAGGAAGCTGGTATTGAGCTGGACGATGATAAAGTGCTGGGTGCGAAGGTTGAGTTTTTTAAACGGGGGTTACACCACGTGTCAATTCTTCCTTCACGGCCCCTGCCGGTCGAAGGTATAAGCAAAACCCTATCCTTATGGGTGGTAGGTCGAAATTCGCCGCATACCCTGAAGGTCCTTATCCGCGATCAGTTTGGCAACAGCGGTGAGGTTACCATGGGCAAGCTTAACTTTACCGGCTGGAAAAAGATGGTCGCTACTATTCCGACCAACATAAAACAGCGGGACTACCACTACAGCAATAAGATGGGAATACAGGTTGAAGGTTTTCGTGTAGATATGGATCCGGAGGAGACCTTTGGTACCTACTACATTTACTTCGATGGACTGCGGGCTACCACCGATCTATTTGCCGAGGAGAGTCGCGATGTCGATGACATGAGCGACAACTGGTAGTTTATCGGTGTATACCTTCTGCAAGTACAGTATGTATGAACCAAGTTAAAAACGGGGGCCTCTTTCGGGGTCCCTTTTTTTGTGGCTTGGCAGCTATATTTCTCTTATTGAGTACCTCACCGCTTATACAGGCCGAGGAGCTGTATATAGACGCCTTTCAGCCTGCAGCCCATTATGCCCACACCGAGCGCGAAAACATGCGGGTGTACCAGGGGAACAGCTATCAGGGCCTGCAGTACCGCGGACGGAGGGTCTATTTGCAGCGTACCGCCGGACGCGCCACCGCCGCTTCCTCAGGCCCACCCGAATCAGCCGGTGCGCTCTACCGGGGCAGCGTCTACCTCATCAAAACCCTCACCCGCGATACCCTTCGGGTGCTGCAGCCGGTGGACCGCGAAATTCCCATCTCCTGCCGCGTTTCCGCTAAAGGCTTTGCCCCAGTCAACGGCTCCGAACTTCCGATGCGCACCGGTTTTCCGGTAATCCCGGAAGGGGATATAGCCCCCGGAGACAGCTGGAAGGCCGACGGCCGCGATGCGGTATACCTGGAGGACGGAACTCTCATTCCAGCCCCCTTCCACTCCAGCTTCAGTTATCGGGGCGAGATGCAGTATATGGACCGCCCGGCCCATGTAATCGATTTCTCCTATACCCATTACGATCACAGTCCGTATACCAACGACTCAACCGAAATCCGTGGCCGTGGTACAGGCGAAATAGCACTGTTCCTTGATGAAAACGATAAAGGCGAGGGAGACAACCAGGGGGGCGGCTATTTTATAAGCGAGCGGATTACCCGACATTACCTGGAATACGGTACGCCGGTCAGGCGCGAGGAAGGCTTCCGTCTCACCTGGGGGCGGGGTGTTTCCCTGGGAGAAATCGAATCGCTTGAACGAACTATGATTGCCGCCCTGCAGGAGGATCAAGAGCACCCTGAGGACCAGGAAAAAGCGGAAGGAGTTCCTGGTGGGGGTAAAGAAGAGGATCAGCAGATTCAAATCGAGCGCAGCACCGAGGGCATCACACTGAATCTGCCGCGAATACACTTTTATCCGGATCAGGCCAGAATACTCCCGCGTGAGAAAAAGCGCCTGGATAAATTAGCCTCCCTGCTGAACAATGTGCCCGAGGCCGCTATTATGGTGAAGGGCCATACCGCCGATGTGGGCAGCAAAGAGAGCCAGTACAAACTCTCGGTGGAACGGGCCCAAACTATTATAGAAGAGATGGTAGACCGCGGACTGGCCCCCTCACGCTTTGTGTATCAGGGCATCGGCGGGGACGAACCGGTGGCCCCCAACGACACAGAAGAGGGGCGGGCACAAAACCGCCGGGTAGAAGTAATCATTCTGAACAAATAATCAGCTTTTAAGGGCTCAGTCTGGGAACAGGCGTCTGAAATTCTCGGAGATAAGCTGAATAAGCCTCTCAAGTTCCTGCCCGTGGAGTTCCGCCAGGGTGTGGTATACAAAGCCCACCTGACCGGGATGGTTGAGTTTTCCCCGAAGCTTCTGCGGGCTGAGAAAGGGACTATCGGTTTCGGCCAGCAGCCGGTCCAGGGGAACCGCTGCGGCCGCCTCCCGCAGGGCATCGCTCTTTTTATAGGTCAGGTTTCCCGCAAAGGAGATATACAGCCCCGCATCCACAAAACTGCGGGCCGCCGCGGCATGGGAAGAGAAGCAGTGCAGCACCCCACCGGTCTGGGGAGGGGTATCCTTCAGAACCTGCAGCACCTCCGCATCGGCATCCCGGTTGTGGATGATAATCGGCAGCCGGTAGTGGTTGGCAACTTCTATTTGTTGCCGCATAAGCTCCTGCTGCCGCTCTACCGTGGCATAGTTCCAGTAACGGTCAACCCCCATCTCGCCCACAGCGGCCGGCGAATAGCGTTCTATATCCTCGCAGAGCAGGGCAATCCGCCCGGTAATGTTCTCATGTTCGGCCTCCGCAGGGTACAGGCCGGCCGCCAGTTTGATCTGCGGAAACTCCCGTTGTACCCATTGGCGGCGGGCTGTATCGCCGGCCTCTATCCCGATATCAATTCCTCCGGCCAGACCGGCTTGCAATGCCTGCGAAATCAATGCCTTGGAATCCATGCCCTTCTTTTCCATCATGGCGCTGTGAAAGTGGGAATCGATCATCCCCGGCAGCAGCTCAAAGTGGGGCTCGGTTTTGCGGGTGGTACTGCTCATGTAGCTTCCTCTCTGTTTTCAAGGTGGATTCAATGCGTATTCAAGTTAAACTAGTTGACGCGCGCTTTTCTCACAGGTAATATACAACTCGAACCGCCGGGGTGGTGGAATTGGTAGACACAGGGGACTTAAAATCCCCTGCTAATAGTATTGGCGTGTGGGTTCAAGTCCCATCCCCGGCATATATCTTTTTTCTTTATAACAAGATAAGAGATAAAAAACAACTACTGGACAACCAGCGTTGTGCAAACAAACCGCGAAGTGACACCAAAGTGACACCAGCGGGAAGGGAGAAGCACAATGCTGGATAAAAAACCTTTCAAAATTTATCAAAGAACTCTTAAATCAGGAAAGAAAATTTTCTATGTAAAGTATCTGAAACCGGATGGTACTTATACAGCTGGGAGGTCAACGGGGGAGTATTCTTCCCGGAAGGCCGAGGCCGTAGCATGGAAACAGGTACAGAACAGTAATGCCACAGGTATAGATCGAAAGATGAAAGACTTCTCTAAAGGCTTCTTTGATTGGAACGGAGAATGGGCATTATCAAAAAGGTCTGGAGGGAGGCGGCTTTCAAAAGATCAATGTGAAAAGAATGAACAACTTTTGAGAAATCACGTTGTCCGCTTGCTGGGGGATAGATACCTTTCTGAATTTGATACCAGAGTAGTCAGGACCTTTCGAAACACAATGTACAGTGAAGGCTACAGTGGGAGCCAGATTAACAAAGCACTGGGAGTGCTTCGGGCTTTACTCGAGTATGCCGACGAGCTGTATCTACTCCGAGGGATGCCGAGGATTGAAAGGGCAGGATTGAACCAGAAAGAGAAAGGGATCTTGACCGCTAATGAAGTGAGAGAGCTTTTTTCTTTGGAATGGCCAGACGATGTGACCTTTACCGCTAACCTTGTAGCAGCTGCAACAGGTTTCAGAATGAGTGAGGTTCTAGGTTTGAGGCAGCGTAATGTATTGGATACTCACTTGGAAGTTACCGGGGCATGGGTAAAGGGAACCTATCGAGAAGGTACGAAGAACGGACAGAAAAGCAGGAAGGTTCCAATTCCGCAATCAGTCCAAGCGGAAGTGCAAAATCTAATAGAAACTAATCCTTTCGGGAAAGATCCAGAGCGTTTCCTGTTTTTCTCCTATACGTCAAAGGAAAAGCCAATTCAGGACAAAATCGTTTCTGAGGCTTTCTACTCCATGATGAAGAAGCTGGGGATTAACCGAAAGGAAAGAAATATCAGCTTTCATTCACACCGTCATTTTTTTAATAGTCTCTTGGTAGAAAGCAGGGTTCCTATACAGAAGATCCAACAGCTAACAGGCCATCTTTCAATTGAAATGACCGCGAGATACTACCATACCGACACCATGGAGGACGTCGCAGAGATCCAAAATCGAGCATTTACACTTGTGAAGGGTGCATAATTTATTTTTACTACTTTACAAAATCTAATAACTCATTGTATATAAATGAATTATAATAACTTTTTCTTGACAGGATGAAGGTTTTCTTGTATACTTAATTAACAGCTTGATTCGCCCTGTAGCGGAATCAAGCAAAAAAACCTTTCTTTGAGACTGACCATCTCGATGGGGTATGGGAGCAGGCGGAGCTTCCACGTGCTTTTTTCAGGGGAACAGCACCTAAACAACAGCGGAGGAGTGGTATTCCTCACGGACTTTCGTATGAAGGTCTGAATTGTTGTTGTTGAGGTGTACCCTATGCAATCCGAAAACCTTCCGCAGTATGATTATTTCCAAGCAGCCGAGATCCTAGGAATCTCCCATGCTACCCTAAGACGATGGGTAGCTGATGGAAAGATCAAGAACTATTTCAAGTTAGGAAACAAGGTAAGATTTAGTCAAAACCACATTTCCGAGATTCTCAAAAGTTTAGAGGTCCATGTATGACTTCCCAGCAAGCACAAGATTTGATCGGGTGGATTAAAGAGCAAGCCAAGGACATTCATTTCGGAGAGATCGGAATAGTACTTAAGTTTCATGATGGACAGCTGAGGTACATTGAAAAGACCTCCAAGGTTACTGAGCAGCCAGGAACAAAAACAGCTCCCGGAGAGAAAGTCTAGTAATTACTGTGCATTTACCCTAAGAATTTTAGGGTTAGGGGGAAAAATGGTGAGACTTGATACGGTCAAAGTAAAGTGTTCCAGTGATGCCATAAAGGAACTGGATGAAGTGTATTTCAAGAAAGAATTGATTGTAGAGGGTGGAAGGGTAGAAAGGGAGAGGTGGAAGTATAGCAAGCCCCAGCTGGGGCTTGTGGGGTTACAAGTTGAAGATAGTAAATTGATAGTGGAGTTTTCCAGTAAGATATTGAAAGAGAAATATGGTGAGCTTTTGAATCTTAACACGATAGAGGAAGCACTTTCAAATATTAACGAAGGTATCCAGTTAGATCCTGCTATGGTGATAGAGGAGGGAGTAGTATTGAAAGCGGATGTGACGAACGATTTACATGTAGAGAAGCCGGTGCCTCATTACCTGCGCAGTCTATTTTTTTTCAATCACAATAACCGCTTTCAAACATACACAAAGCAGGATGAATCCATTAGTTTTTACAATAAGAGCAGGAGAATTCAATTTTATTGGAAGTATCTCGAACTTACTAATCAGAGAAAGAATCAGGATATTTTGAAATACATAAATACAAGGAGATTTACAGACGTGCTGAGGATGGAAAACAGGTTAGCCTCTTTCAAACTTCTCCGGGACTCATTCGGATGTGAGAATAATCTCTATGAGATTCTCTCAAGTGAGGCAAACCCTAATCATCATATTTTCAAAAGAATACGGATGCCCGAACCCCAGATTCTTCTTGACTACGAACCGGGAGAGGTAAAATTTTCCAAAATAGTACAACGTGAAGGATACAAAGAGATCCTTAGACAGTGCAGCAATGACCTAAAGATATTCCGTAAGTTGGTGGCGCAGTATGTGAAGGGAGACCTAACCCATTATTTGAGAATTGCAAAGAGGATTCTTGCTGAGATGGAAGAGAGAAAAGACAGTACGAGGTTTTCTCTACTGGATGAAGTGGAAACAAAGTTAGCTGGATGAGGAGGAAGGAATTATGAAATGTACCCATGATGAAGTGCTCCAAGAATGGAATCAAAAAGGTATAGAGTTTGGTAGGAAGTGGAAAAAGATGAAGGTTCCTAAAACAGAAGATGGTAATGCGGCTGTAGAGAAAGTAGAAGACATTCTATTGAATGAGTTTGATTTATTGGACGAGATTGAACAGAAACTTGCAGGATGAGACAGATGATAAAACTAATGAATTGTATAAAGAGATTGAAGTTTGAATCTTTTAGTAGTAGTGTTTTGTATAAGACAAAAAATAATTTAGAGGAGTTGGATTGATGAAGAAAATGATTACAATAATGGTTATGTTTGTTTTACTTGCTGGGTGTGCAAGCCTTGAAACTGTACCATCTGAAGAGAGAGAGTTTCAGAAGGTTTATTCAGTAGACGGAACAGTAGAAGAGATATATAACAGCACTTTGCAATGGGTTGCAGAAAATACAAAAGAAAATGTAATACAGTATAAAAGTAAGGATGAGGGTAAAATTATTATTCAAACAGCAATCGAAGTGACTTATACAGTCACACCTGTTCTGACTGATTTTACTCTTAAAATTGAGATTAAAGAGAATAAAGTCAGAGTAACTGCTTACAATTTCGAATTCAGCCAACAATCTAACTCCTGGGTTAAGATTGATAAAAGGAACCAGTTTAATGCAATCGAGAAAAAACTAATGCCAATTTTAAGGGAGCTTCCGGCTTATATAGAATCTGATTCAGAATGGTAATTGATAACCTTTTATCGTCTCAGTAAGTGACCCTTATTCCTATTAGTTTCTCATGGAGTACTTCTTAAACTTTGGTTGCTATGGAGCCTTTATACAGTAATTTAGCTTTAATAACCTTATTGGATTTTTTATTTCATATCCAGAATGAGGTATATAGCTGATTTTGCAGCCGCCTTCCGCTACACAAGCTATCTTCTAAAAGTAAAAATATATCGAAAAAAAGCATATAATCTACCACATTATAATGATTTATATAGCAAAAAATCTATGTATTTGAGTACCCTGCATGAGTAAATAGGTACATTAAAACGAACGTTAGAAAGTATGTAAAAAAACAACAAAACGTTTGACATAAAAGTATGTACAAGGTACATTAAAGGGGTTAGCATAGGTTTTAATGTAGGAGGGCTGAGAATGAAGGCAATAGGCTATATTCGAATAAGTACAGGGAAACAGGACTATGAGAATCAGCGTTCTGCAATCAATGAAGCTGCAGCACGTGAAGGAATGAAGCTTTCACTTGTAGAAGATACTGTTTCGTCAAGGAAGGCTGAGAGGAAGATCTACAACGTTGTAGAGAACCTGAATGAAGGTGAAACACTTATAGTCTATGAGCCTTCACGGTTAGCACGTTCAATCGGTGAGGTGTTCGAAATAGCGCAAAAGATAAAGCGGAAAAAGGCTGGACTATGGATACTACAACCGGAGATAAGGACCGGTGACGGTGGGAATGAGATGCAATCAGACTTGTTGCTCTTTGCTCTGAGCATGGCGGCACAAATTGAACGGGACCTGATAAGCGAGCGAACTAAGAACGCTTTAAGAGCACGCAAAGAACAGGGAGTGAAGCTGGGAAGGCCTGAGGGCAAAGGTGAGAAGGTGAAGGAAGCGCTGAAGGAAAAGGGTCTGAATGAAGATGAGGTCCTGGACCAGATAAGAAAAAAGATCATTACAGCCGCCGGTCTCTCCCGGTTGCTGGGTATCGATTCCAGGACAGTGAGAGAATGGCTGAAGAGAGAAGAAGGGGGACATGATAGAGCGGAGTAAATTAGAAGTTACGAGTTTAAGCTATAGAGAGATCCTGGACCTGTTCAAGATCCTTCGGCGTTATTTGCAGAGCATGCCAGCAGGAGAGGCCAGGGATACGGCAAAAGCTTTGTTGGAGCAGCTTGAACCCCATGTAAAGATCAAGATAGGAAACTAACCCCGCCAGCTCTTGCGAGGTGGACCGTTGCGGGGCTTTCTCTGCTATAGTGGTGTCCCTGGACCTTTATAAACTGCAGTGCTGCAGGGCGACGGCAGCGGGAGCAATTAAAAAAGTTACTTTACAAAAAATAAACAGAATAGAGAAAATAAAGTTAATGCTTGCTTCTTTGGTGTTCATGTTGTACAATGTTAATCAGAGCGGTGAGCCTACGGCAAACCCGACGAAATAGCTTGTCCACGATAGGCGAATTATTCGCGAAGGTGTGAAGATCATCTTTGGGAGTAATTCGCCTTTTTTTTGGAGGTGAGGGAATGACTTTTACTTTTTCGAATGATGCGCCAACTATGGCCGAGTTTGACAATCTGGTAAGAATCAACGATGCGACAAGATCACAGATACTGCGGCATTTTATCCGGCAGTATATAGAAAATTGCAGGGAGGATGCTAGGAACAATGATTTGTTTCAAGATCGGGAGGATCGGCAGCGGTGAAGACCAGCGAGTTGCAAAAGACAACGAATCCAGCGGAGCCATTTTACAGGGGCTGCAAAACGGATCAAGAAAAGTTTGAAAAAATAGCCAATTTTGCAGCTGATTTTATTTGTTGGCTATATGAGGAAGATGAACGAATGAAAAAAATTGAAGAGCAATTCAAAGAACTGAGGAGGGGGCCAGCATGAAAGAGGAGAATAACGACTTTGACGTAACTAGTCCAAAAAATATGTTGATGTGGTTCGGAGAAGAGACCGTTGAAAACTACAGGAAAATGAAGAGTAACAGGGTAAAATCTGAAGTCCGACAGAGACTTCTGAACAGTGTCTTGGATAGTTGGAGCAAAGGTTACAAACTTTTGAACGAAGCAGAGACCGTCGAGAATCTCCGATCACGTATTGAAGCGTTAGAAACCCTGGAAGATGAAAAAGGAATCAGGGCTGTAAAATGAGTGTAGCACAATTGAGTCGGCAATTAACAAAGCTGGAAAAGCAGACCGGCATGGCTGCAAAGGCACCTATAGCACGCCTGCAGGGTGTTGATGCTGAGGGAAACGTAACCGGTACATATACACTTGATGGAGAGGAAACAGAGCCAGGTGAAGACACAATAATTTTTCAAATTGTAGATCCGATGATTAAGGTCTTACTGAGTCGGAAGCGGTACGGAGTCCTCTCCTCCGGACGATCAGCCGGAAAAAGCCATGGTGCTGCACGGTGGGTTCTTGCGGCGGCAATGAGTGATTCAATCCGTATCCTGGTAGGACGTGAGGCACTAATCAGCCTAGAACAAAGCATGTATGCACTACTTGAAGACATCATTTTGGAAAGTTCAGAGCTGTCAAAGATATTCAAAATTGAGAAAAAGATAACATGTACGACAACCGGCAGTGAGATCATTTTCAAAGGTTTGAGAAGGGACCGCGTGGAGGCTTCCATAAAATCGATTGAGGGAATCGATCTAGCAGTTATTGAAGAAAGTCAGACTATAAGCAGAGTGAGTTTGAGAATATTAAGACCCTCAATCAGAAATGAATCGAGCCGGATCATCTTCCTCCTTAACCCAAGATATCCTGATGATGCTGTGTATGAAGATTTTATAAAAACAGATCGGGACGATACCGAAGTGGTCCATTTCACTCATGAAGTTAATTACTGGAATCCTGAAGTAATGACTGAAGAAGCTGCTATAGACTACAGAAACAATCCGGCGGAGTATTTGCATACCTGGGGTGGCGAGCTTGCACAAAACGCCGATGAGCAAATTTTTTCAAATTGGATTGTTGAGGATATTGATATTGAAGAGGTGAAGAACGAACTGAAAGCATCTTTCAGGGTTAAGCAGTACAGATCAGCACATGATTTAAAAGAGCAAAAAGGCCGAGCTTATAACAAGATTGATAACGCTTTTCGAGTAGGTTTTGATCATGGCTGGGTACATGCCAGCGCCGGAATTGAGATCTACGTCGATAAAAAACACAAAAGGGTCTTTGTATTACGAGAACTATACGAGAAGCATCTGCGACTCGATCGGATAGGACTATCATTGAAAGAGGCTATCCCAAGAGCAGCGGAGAAATGGCCTGTTGAGGCTGATTCTGCTAGGCCAGACGTGATTGACTTCTTACGGCAAGAGGGAATCAATGCACATCCAGGTATGAAGTATCAGGTGAGAGAAAGAATAACCACGTTGCAAACATGGCTGATTATAGTTGATAGCTCATGCCGAAATACCATTAATGAACTGAGTACGTATCGATGGAAGAAAGATCGAAACGATCGACTATTACCAGATCCGGTAAAGGCAAATGATGATTTGCTGGATGCGCTGAGTTATGCGATGGGGAAGGACTTAGAGCCTCGACCCGTTGCCACATACCAAAAACTTAAAGATCCATATTTATAGGGAGGGGGCAACTAATGAAGTTTTCAGAATTGGAAGATCGAGCAATCCGCAAAATAGCAAAGACGGACGGGGCGGAGAGTTTCGCAATCCACCGGACCCCGGCCGGGCAGCGAACCGGACGGGAGAAACTAAAATGGTTCAAAGAAAAGAACCATCTTGAAGAGAACCCTATACTTGACTTTGCACTTATTCAAATTGAAAGGGCTGAAGAAAGAATCAGAAAAGCTAAAACCCAGAATCTACCAGGGACCGAACTAAAACGCCTAAAAAATCAGCTATTGCAAGATCTTATAAAAGCCGTGGAGAAGCGGAAACGGGACGCCCTGGAGACGAGCTTGAACAAAGCCGATGAAAAGCGGAAGGAATACGAAGAGCGGGAGAAATCCGGCAGCTTTCCAGATACAAGCCGGGAAGCCCTAAGACTGGAAAAATTGAAGCTGCAGCACAGTTTCACGGCAGAAGATCAGGCCCTTTCACGTATGGCGGAAGCTGAACGATCCGGGAAGTATGACCCGCTGGAACTATTGGTTTTATCCGGTCGAACGGAAAAAACTTTCAAAAGAGCTGCAGAGATCAAAGAGAAAATCCCGGAGTATTTAGCGGACAACGGCGGGCAGTTAATCGGCAAAATACAGCAATTTTCCGACTCAAAAGAGGGCCAAATACAATATAGTCTCAAAGGGTCAAATGGTCTACAAAGTGTGTACATTGCCGACTTGATGGAAGATAAAAATACATCCCCAAAAATCGAGGATCTTGATTTGAAATAGCCCTTCATACTCTCCCCCGTTGGGGTTGTGTGTTGCGATATAAAAAAGCTGGACCTTCTCCCAGCTTCCCCCCAGGTTTTTTATTTTTCCCCTGGGGGGTTTTATTTTGCCCTCACAAGTACCCACAAGTACCACAGAAAGCCGCAATAATGAAACTTGCATAATGGACCCCGGAAGAGATTCACGAGGCTACACAAGCCATTATTAAAAACAGATTAAGAGTGACACCAAAGTGACACCAATTTTTTAAATACACTCATATTTAATGAAAAACAAATAAAAACAATGTGCTTGACTAATTGATTTAATTATATATAATTAAATCCAGAGAAGCGCAACGCTGGGAGTTTGAGGGTCCGGCTTAAAATCCCCTGCTAATAGTATTGGCGTGTGGGTTCAAGTCCCATCCCCGGCAAAATGACAATCAGCATGCTATAAAAGCGGGACTTGAACCTTGGTCCTAGCGAATGCGCAGCATTCGCCGGCTGCCGCCGGGTCGTAAGAGCCGGCGAGCAGTCAAGTCCCATCCCCGGCAAAATGACAACCAGCATGTAAGCTCCAGAAAAACTGGGGCTTTTTTTTATACCTCAGGTGTTTTACATTATACTATACTTAAAATGGAATCAATGATCGGCTATTAGAATTGCTATTGCTGTATTTGAAAAAACAGGGAGAAGAGCTTTGGACAAATTGAAGGGACAGCAGCGGAGTTATTTAAGTAAACAGGCGCAGGAACTTAAGCCTGTGGTATATATCGGAAAAAACGGCCTCCGGGAGGGGGTTATTGCCTCGCTGGATAAAGCCCTCTCCGACCACGAGCTTGTAAAAGTGCGGTTTATCGACTTCAAGGATGACAGGCAGGATCTCTCCCATAGTCTGGAAGAAGCCACAGATTCGGTCTTAGTCAGGGTTATCGGGAACGTCGGGATTTTTTACCGTCCCGCCGAAAAACCGGAAGACAGGAAATATACTCTCCCGGATTAATCGATCTGCTTATCTTCTGCGATCTCCGATGCCGTGTTAGTATAGTTGAGAATATCCTCATTAAAATAATCCAGTTTAATCCCGGATTCTCGAAACATCGCTTCCGATTCTTCGGCTGCGTGGTAGCGGTGTTGGCAGACCACCCGTGATATTCCACAGTTAATAATCAGCATCGCACAGGTCCGGCAGGGAGTCATTCTACAGTAGAGGGTTCCTGCGGCAATGCTGATTCCCCGTTTCGCCGCCTGGGAGATTGCATTCTGCTCGGCATGGACGGTTCGCATGCAGTGTTCGGTAACCCTCCCGTCTTCGTGAACCAGCTTCTTCAGTTGGTGGCCCACCTCATCACAGTGCGGAAAGCCTTGGGGCGAGCCGACATAGCCGGTGACCAGAAGTTGTTTATCCCGGGAAATAACACAGCCGCTGCGGCCGCGGTCGCAGGTAGCCCGTTTGGCAATTGCATCACACACTTCCATAAAATATTCATCCCAGCTCGGCCGGGCATACTCTTTTTCTGACATGCGGACACTATAACACATACCAAACAGGAATAAAATAAATATGAATGTTTTTGTTCTAAATTAGTTTTATGTTAACTATGCCGAACAAAAAAGCAGTAAAACTATTATTAAACAAAAAAGTTGACAAGTTATTCAGTCGGTTGTACGATTTAAAAAAGAATTGGTAGTTCCCATTCTAGTAGTGGTGAACTGCCGATTAAGGAGGTTTTATGAAAAAGTTACTATTGTTGTTGGTTCTGTTACTGGCGGCTACCGCTCTCGTAGTGGCAGGCGGTCAAGCAGAGGAAAAGGCAGCCCCGGAAGGTCCTGTTACCATAGAATGGTGGCACGCTATGGGCGGACGCCTCGGTGAAAAAGTAAATGATATCGCCGAGGGCTTCAACGCAAGTCAGGACAGGTATATCGTGGAACCTGTGTATAAGGGAAACTACTCGGAAACTATGACCGGCGGTATTGCCGCGTATCGTTCCGGGAATCAGCCCCACATTATCCAGGTGTACGAAGTTGGAACGGCAACCATGATGGCCGCCGAAGGGGCAATAGTGCCGGTATACGAGATTATGGAAAAAATGGACAAGCCCTTCGATCCGGATATCTACATTCCATCTGTTACCGGTTACTACACCACACCGGACGGACGAATGCTGAGCCTGCCCTTTAACAGCTCTACCCCCGTACTGTGGTACAATAAAGACGCCTTCCGTGAAGCAGGTCTGGATCCCGATGATCCCCCCGAAACGTGGCCGGAAGTTGCCGAATATTCCCGCAAGCTGGTAGATGCCGGCTATACCGGGTTCTCTACCGCATGGATTTCCTGGATACATCTGGAGAACTTCGGTGCATGGCACGATGTTCCCTATGGTACAAAGCAAAACGGCTTTGCAGGCCTGGATGCGGAGTTTACTTTCAATAAAGAACCCTTTGTATCACATGTGAAAGCACTCGCAGATTGGCAGAAAGAGGATATTTTTAAGTACGGCGGACGTACCAATGACGGAAACGCCCTGTTCTCCAGCGGCAAAGTTGGTATGTATACCGAATCCTCGGCCGGTTACGGCGGATTTGACGCCAGTGCTGAGTTTGAGTTCGGCAGCAGTATGCTTCCCTATTGGCCCGACCAGGAAGGGGCTCCCCAAAACACCATTATTGGTGGTGCGAGCCTGTGGGTCATGTCCGGTCATTCCGAGAATGAATATGCGGGAGTAGCTGAATTTTTCGACTATATGTCTCAGCCGGAAGTTCAGGCGGATTGGCATGAGTTTACCGGATATCTTCCCATTACCGAAGCGGCCTATGAACTGGCCAAGGAACAGGGGCTTTACGAGGAAACTCCGGCTCTTGAAACCGCCATACTTCAGATGACCCGCGAAGAACCTACGAAAAATTCAAAAGGTATCAGGTTCGGAAATTATGGAGAGGTTCGGACGATAAACTACGAAGAGCTCGAAGCACTGTTTAACGGAGAGAAGACGGCCCAGGAAGCTCTTGATTCGGCTGTGCGTCGTGGAAACGAAATAATCCGTGAGTTCGAGAGGGCTAACCAGTAGTTTTTTGGATTAGTAGTATCACTATGTGCGACCGGCACCCCTAGGGTTCGGTCGCACAACTTTTCTATTTCATTTTTGATAGTTTCTCTGCAGTGAGGTGATTTTGTGGCTGATAACCGAGCAATTTTTTCAAATAAGTTTCTGCCTTACGTGCTTGTATTTCCCCAGATAGCAATTGTGGGTGTCTTCTTTCTGTGGCCGGGTTTTCAAGCCGTCCTATTGTCAGTCTTTCGGGAAGATGCTTTTGGGACAAGACGAGTATTTGTTGGAATGGAAAACTTCGTGCGGCTGTTCGCCAATGAAAGCTATCTAAACTCTATGCGGGTAACCTTTTTCTTCAGCATATCAGTGATGGTTATTGTTATTAGCCTGGGCTTGTTTTTTGCAGTCCTGGCCGATCGTGCGATCAGGGGCTCGAATTTTTATACCACCATGATTATCTGGCCCTACGCGGTAGCCCCGGCTGTCTCCGGAGTAATGTGGATGTTTCTGTTTAACCCGACTATAGGAGTAATTTCACATTTTCTGGATTTAGCCGGTTTTAACTGGAACCACGCCTTGAATCCAACCCATGGATTTATAATCGTAACGCTGGCAGCATCATGGAAGCAGATTGCATATAATTTTCTCTTTTTTCTGGCGGGCCTGCAAAATATACCGCCCTCTCTCATTGAGTCGGCAGCGATTGACGGTGCAAAACCGCGAACCAGGTTTTGGAGAATCCTCTTTCCGCTTCTCAGCCCCACTACCTTTTTCTTGGTAATTATGAACGTCATGTACTCGTTCTTTTTGACCTTTGGTATCATACACCAGGTGACCCAAGGCGGGCCGGGACAAGCAACCAATATCCTGGTGTACAAAGTATATCGGGACGGTTTTGTGAACCTTAATTTGGGGGCATCTTCTGCTCAATCCGTGGTACTTATGGCTATTGTTATCGGATTGACCTTTATTCAGTTTCACTTTTTCGAACGAAAAGTACACTACTAAGGAAAACACTATGGCAATGGTAGAGCGATACCCTGTACTGACTTTTTTCACTCACGTGATGCTGATAATCGGGGTTTTCATTTTTGCGTTCCCGATTTATATTGTATTTGTAGCCTCCTCTGTACCCTTGGCAGAAATAATGCGAGCTCCGATGCCGATAATTCCGGGCACCCAGATTTTACAGAACTACAGCACAGCTATCATGACCGGGGTGGCGGATGTTGGGGCTTCATCGGGGCGGATGCTGATGAACAGCATCATCATGGCCCTGGGTGTAAGCGGCGGCAAAATTGTAATTTCTATGTTTGCGGCCTTCGCATTTGTTTTTTTCCGCTTTCCCTTCAGACAGGTTTTTTTCTGGGCAATTTTCATAACCCTGATGCTGCCGGTTCAGGTTCGTATTCTACCCACCTACGAGGTAGTTGCTAACCTGGGAATGCTTGATTCCTATGCCGGCCTCATTCTTCCGATCATCCCCTCGGCTACCGCTACCTTTCTGTTTAGGCAGTACTTTATGTCGATTCCTAAGGAGCTGCCGGACTCGGCCAAGGTTGACGGAGCAACTCCTATGCGTTTTTTCTGGAGTATTCTGGTTCCCATATCCAAAACCACCTTCGCTGCACTATTTGTAATTCTGTTCATCTTTGGATGGAACCAGTACCTGTGGCCCCTGCTGGTCACCACCAAAGAGCAGTATTACACCCTGCTTATCGGAATCAACCGCATGCTTGCGGTGGGGGATCAACAGGCCGAATGGCAGATAATTATGGCTTCCACTATTCTTGCCATGCTACCGCCGATTTTTGTGGTTATGTCTATGCGGAGTCTGTTTATTCAGGGAATGACCGAGCAGGAGAAGTAGGGCTTTGCAAGCCGCTGCAGAAATGAAGAGCCGCGGGGTAGATGTATATACCGTGAACGAAGAGGGCGAGCTAGTCAAATTTCTAGATGCCTGTGCTTCCGGAGTGTTCACCGATTTTCCCCAGCGGTTAAACCAAATTATCGACCACCGAACAGAGCAGTCCGGTACTGTTTCGTCGGGTTCCACCTTCGAGGGGCGATAGCGTACCGAGGTGGGAGCTCTCAAAAGGCCTCCATAAGGGTGATGTAGAGCCCGTTGCTGCCGGAAGCAAGTCCATAGTCGATCCTAAGGTTTATGTCTCCTCTGCTGTTTAGAGGAAATCGCAGTCCAGCTCCTCCGGAGAATTTTACATCCTCAAAATGGATATCCTTCAGCGAGTAAAGGGAGGAAGAAACGGTGCCCGCAGCGCCAAATAGAACCCCCTTTATTCGTCGGACTAGGGGGAATCTTAATTCTGCTTGCCCGGTAAATCCGTTGCGGTCTCTATAGCGTCCTGCAGGCAGGCCGCGCATACAAAACAGCCCCCCCTGTTCGGCCATCTGCTGCAGCGGCGGCTCCCCGCTGTTGAGGACAGCTGAAAAACGAAATGCCGCAATAACCTCCTCTCTTAAACTGCGGTATGTGCGTATGTCCATTTTTGTCTGCAGAAAATTGTGGTAAAACCTTCTGTGTTCCATGAAAAGGGTGGACTGGACTTCAATCAGGCTCCCGGTGGCGGGATAACGCGGATTACTTCGGCTGTCCAGACGAAGCAGTAGTCCGGCTCCGGAGAAACTTCCATCAAGCTCTCTATGGCTGCGTAACTCTTCCAGTTCACCTCCAGGAGAAAATTCGCTTAACTCGGACACTCCAAGGCGCAGTACCGGCCCAATCCGCATAGATGGACCGGTACGGCCGAGCAGGGCTATTTCCAGCTCTAAGCCTTCGGCACTAAACTCTTCCGCCTGGGTACTGTCGGGGCCTACCCCGTAAAACTCACTGGGAAAATCGCTGTACCGGAAATCACCTACCCACAGCAGCCTGTTGTCGAAACACTGCTTTTCTCCTGAGATATTTACTTCTGTCTGGTTTTTTTGAGTCCGAGTTGCTGAAACGGCGAGGTTGAGGTCCTCGGTGGCTACTTCAGCGGAAGGTAGCTGAGAGGTGTGAATTGCGGTAAGAATCCCACCGCCGGCAACGCCGGTATCGGAGGTATAGAAAAGGTACGGCAATGGCACAGTTTCCCAAGAAGAATCCGCCTTCAGCTGCGCTGGAACGCACAACATAAGCGCCAGAACGGGAAGGTAAAGTCCGCCTGCAAGGTAGACCGGTCGCCGTTTTTTTGTTTTCGGATCGGAATCGGGGAAATTCAACCAGAACTCTTTTTCAGTGAACATCGGCCACTCCCTCCAGAGTACAATCGCCGCCCAGAGGGTAAGCAGCACTGTCTGGATGATGCGGGTTTCCATATCCATAGAAAAAATCTCTCCACTTAGGTTTCCCGCAAAGTGAAATAGGATTGCCGAGAGGGTACTGCGTCGGGTGCGGTAGTAAATCCAGCTCATAAGAATGCTGCCGGGAACGAAGGCAGCAAAAAAGGCCGCCAGCACCAGCGGCTTCTGCAGAAGGTTGTTTTGGAATGATCCGGGAATAAACACCATAGGAAGGTGCCAGACTGCCCAAATAGAGGCCAGCAGTAGACTGGCTTTGAACAGATTCATCCGGCTACGCAGGGCATCCAGCCCGTAGCCCCTCCAGCCCAGCTCTTCGGGAAGAGGGCCAAAGAGTAAGGTGAAAACAATAAAACCGACAGGGGCGGCCAGAAACTGCTGGGACAGGGAGAGCTGTTCAAGCCCGCCGCTCCCCTGCGATGAAAGCAGTATTGCCAGCACATTCACGGCCCCCTGCGAGAGAAATATGGTGATCCACCACACCGGGCTTATTCTAAAGGGGTCTACCACCCGAATCCAGAAATCTTTAATAAACCCTCTGTGTCCGGTTCGATGAACAAATACCATCGCCGCCAGGGTAGAGCTGCATCCGGCCAGGACCAGCAGTCCTATGCCGCTTTTGAACCAGCCCGACTGTAGTCCAGCAGCCATCAGCCAGAGCGGAATCCAGGTAAGCAGAAAATCGATTCCGAAGAAGGGTACCGGGCGAAAGAGATTTTTTAACGAAGATGTGGTCTGCATTTTTTTCCTCCATGCATGAAAGAGATTCTGCCATGAAGGTACAATAGGGACGCTCTATAAAAAATCGAGGAAATTCCGTATTTTTACAGAAATTTATGAACTACGTAATTTTCCGTAGTCGGAGATGAGCCTTGTGAGCTGTAGCCTGGAGCTGACCCCGCATTTGCGGAAGATATTACTCAGATGGGTATCAACCGTGCGCGGACTGATATACAGCTCTCCTGCTATTTCTCGGTTCCCCTTACCCGCGAGAATTTTTTCGATAACCTCCTGTTCGCGACGGGTGATTCCATAAAGCTTTGCTAAGGCTACAGGGATGGAGAGTGAAGGTTCTACACCACGTCCGCTGCGAAAGGCCTCCAACAGTGAAATAATCAGGGCAATATTGGCAATTCCGTAGCCGAAGGCAAAGATGAATCCGTCTTTCATCTCACCACCGGCGGCACGGACAAGTACCGAAGCCGTAAACTCGAGCAGATTGGCCGGAACCAGTATCAGCAGAGCGATCCCAAGACCCCGGAATACAATTTTCCAAGGACGGCTGACGGTATGCCGCGTGTGTTTAAGGAGCACAATACCGACCAAAACCGAAAGCAGTCCGGTAACTACTTCGATAAGCAGCATAATTAGAATCGGCAGCTCTTTCGGCAGGGCACTGATAACGCTCTCTGCAGGAGGGTGGGCGGTCAAAAAGGCCGCACCGGCCGTAACACCGCCGAGGTTCCACACCACCCAGCGGAAGGAGCCTTTTTTCGTAAGTGAGCTTTTATATAGATAATCGAGCGCTGCAGCTACTGCATATCCCCAGGCTCCGGCGTTAATGAGCCGATACATTAGAATAGAGCGGGGAATATCCTGGATTCGAAGATACACCCCAAATAGCGAGGCAACCCCCATACAAATGAGGGCCCCCACTACCAGCAGCACCGACGGCTGGTTCAATGGAACCATACGTTTCAAGAAAACCAGGGCGATCAGGAGCCCAAAACCGGTGATGAGTCCCACAAGACTGAAGAAGAGCCACAGATGTTCCATTACGATTACTTTAACTCCGTCAGTACAGCTGTACAAGGGAAATTATTAAATATGTATGGGGAACTTTATGGTAAAAATTGGACTCGGTTTTCTCTGCAGCTCGATGCTGCCTTGCAGTTGTAACACAAGGGTGGATACAAGCTGCAGCCCGAGGGTATGTGGATTGTCAAGCTTAGTTTCCTCCGGAAAGGGGTTTCCGCTATTTGAGATTCGGAGGATGTAGTGATTCTCAGCTTCATTCTTTTCCATCTCAAGCTTGAAAGAAGCCTCCTCGGTTTCGTTGAAGCCGTGTTTCATCGCGTTGGTTGCAAGCTCGTTGATAAGAAGGCCAAGGGAAATGGCTGTTTTAGGAGGGAGGTGGATGTCATCGGATGTGATCTCTACCGATACCCTTCGCTCTATGCTGGTAGCAAAAATGTGATCGAGTAAATCCTTAAAATACGCTTTGAAATTGATGCTTTCAAGATCATGAGCCTGATGCAGCTGCTCATATATTTTTTGAATGGTATCTATCTGTGCTTTTAGGTCCGACAGATCACTTTCTATCTCGGCATCTTTTAAATTGATGAGTGAGGAGACCATAGCCAGATTGTTTTTGACCCTATGATTGAGCTCTCGCATGAGGTACTCTTTTTCCGAAAGGGCAGTACTAAGGTCCTTTACAGCCCTCTTATACGCAGTCACATCGTGCATCGCAATAACCGCCCCGATTATTTTACCCTCCCCATCGTGCAGCTGATGTCCATTGCACATCAAGCTGTGGGGTGTTCCGTCCCTCGGTACCACCATAATCTCTGTCTCGTACACATCTTCTCCCTGCAGGGCTCGGTAAAGGGGGATCTCATGTGTGGGAAGCGGGGTGGTCCCATCGGTCTTGTACAATTTGTACTGCTCCGACCACTGTTCAGCCGGAGTCAGGGGCGACTCGACTCCGTGCAGCCGTTTGGCCGCCTCGTTGAAGCGAATTATACGTCCTTGAGCGTCGCAGATTACAATGGCCTCTTCCACATTGTCTAAAACTGTGGACAGGAATATCCGCTCGTAGTTAAGCGCCTCGAGAGCCTGTTTCCGCTCACTGATATCCCGTGACAGGGTCATAATATATGTTTCACCCTCAACAAGCACCTTAGTAAGGGCAATTTCTACTGGAAGCAGTGAACCGTCTTTACGCCGAAGCTCAGCTTCAAAGCGATAGGGTGTATCGAAATCGATCTGTCTCCAGAAAGCCCCCTGATTTTCCCTTTGATAATAATCGGGGTCGAGGTCGGGAATTGACATAGACAGCAGTTCCTCACGGTTGTAGCCGAGCAGTTCCACTCCGGTTTTATTCACATCAACAATATTACCATTCAAATCGTGGAGGAACATCATATCTATAGTTTGGTTTACCAGGGTTCGAAACTTCTCTTCCTTCCCTTGCAGCTCCTGCTCAACCTGAATGCGATATGAAATGTCAAGTACACTTCCAATACAATACAGCGGCTTCTCTGCAGCATCCCGTATCAAATCGGCATTAAGGATGCCGTGGATGGTTTGCCCGCTTTTATGAATAAACTTTTTCTCCATTTGGTAATGATCAATTACCCCTTCTACCAGTTGCTTCTGTTTTTCGAGGTTTTTGTCTATTACCTCCGGGTGGGTAATCTCTTTTAAATGTTTTCCCTTCAGCTCATCTTCGGTATACCCCAACATAGAGCAGTAGGCAGCATTAGCCGCCTCAATATGAAAATCCAGCGAGATCTGTGCGATACCGGTTGATATATGTTCGTAGATTGCATTGAGCTTCTTCTCAGACTCTCTTCTTCTCGCTTTTTCTATTTTTAGAGCTTGATTCGCCTTAAACAACCTGTATGCCATATGTATCGATTCAATAAGCACGAATTCGTCGGAGTCTTTTAATACATACCCGTAGTGGATGATTTTTTTTGCATTCTCTATATACTCTTTATCTGAGGGGGTTGTGAGAAAAACTATGGGAACATCATAAGTGCGGAGAATCGCTTCGGCCAGCTCGGTTCCCTCAGACGCTTTTCCTAAGTTTGTGTCTATCAATATTAAAGAGATATCAGGCTCTGTATTGAGCTGCTCAAGGGTATGCTCTGCAGTAGTGGCCGTAACAACCGCAAAGTCGTGGTTTTGAAGAGTGTGTGCTTTGTCTCTTGCAATGGCTGGTTCATCTTCAACCAGGAGAATCTTTTTTAGCATACAATACCCTTAAGGAGCATTAACTATACGTAATAGTATAAACCGAAGTATGTGTTATTACTATTGAGTACTTTCACTTTTTTTGCTGCTTTTTCCGCTTTGTTTTTCAATTAAAGAAATCGCAGAGGTTGCTGCAAATCCTGCTCCGATAAGCAGCAGCGATGCGCCGATCTGTCCGGCGGTGGGCCTGAAAAAGTCGGTAGGGTAGTCATCGGCAGAGAGTTCCTGAATCTGAGCGGCGTTTAACTCCTGTCCCTTATGCACGAATCCGGGCTGCGGTTTTACCCCCTCCTGAAAGGGCCACAAACCAACTACTGCACCCAGCAGCAATCCAACCAGTACCCCCAGGGTTGCCTGCCTGTGGCGATTCAGCAGCAGTGTAAGTAGGTTGCTCACACCGGCCACTCCAATTACCAGACCAATACCGACCGGAAGGATAACCGCAAAGCCGATTTCGGCGGTTGCGCTCAGATTAGCGGTGCGCAGGGCCTGCTTGAACGCATCGATAGCCGAGAGAATCGGGATGTATTGCCCGAGGATTAGCAGCAGGTATCCGCCGCTGATTCCCGGGAGGATCATTGCACTTGCACCGGCCAAGCCCGCCAGGAGCATCATTATCCAGCCGCTGCCGGAGGCTCCCCCGCCGGCCGAGCCGTATTGCTGCACCCAGGCCAGCACGGCCATACCGGCAAAACCGGCCAGGGCTCCCCACAGCACCCTGCGGGTGACAGGGCCGATTAACTTCTTTAGTACCGGCACGCCCCCCAGAGTAAGGCCGATAAAGAGGCTGTAGGCAATCCAGCGGTACCCCACTACCAGCTCCTTAATCGGACCGGCTAGAATCAGAATGCCGAGGGCTGCGGAACCTGCCACCGTTACTACCACCAGCACCGATTGAAAGCGCAAGCGTAGTGAGGTAAGGTCTGCCACCGCGCCGATAAAGATAGTATATACACCGGCTGCCAGCAGCATAGTCCCGCCGCTGACTCCCGGAACCAGGTTGGCAAGGCCCATGAGAATGCCTCCTAAAATAGCACGGGGAAGCAAAAGAGGGAGTGCAGTAGTGTCAATTTCAGCTTTCATACCGGCTCAAGATAGGCCTTTTAAAGCGGGCTGTCAAGTTGGTGCTTAAGGTTACAGCACTTCTATAATCGGAGAAATGTATGCGATTTGAGTTAATGTGTCTTATAATAAGAGTATGACAAACTGAGGGGAGGAATCGCTATGTCACTGCGGATTACTACGCTGATTGAAAATTCGGCGGGGGAAGACAGCTCGCTGGAGCATGAGCACGGTATATCATTTTTTATTGAGAAGGACGGGCACAGGGTGCTGTTTGATACCGGGCAGAGCGGGGCTTTTGTGAAGAATGCCGCTAGGCTGGGCCGGGACCTATCGGCTCTGGAACTGGTGGCGCTCAGCCACGGACATTACGACCATACCGGAGGGTTTCTTAGGCTGCTAAACACTGCTCGAAGTTTTGAGCTTTGTCTTAAAGAGTGCATTTTCCATAAAAAATATGTCCATGAAGAGGGAAACTACACATTTAAGGGAAACCCCTTTGATGAGCAGTTTTTGCAGGAACAGGGCATTGCCTATGACCCGGTGAAGGAGGACTGTACCGAGCTGCTGCCGGGGCTGTATGTGCTCACAAACTTCCCGCGGCTGTATCCGGATGAGGTTCCCAGCGCGCGCTTTGTGCTGGAGATGGAGGAGGGGTATCGGCCGGACCGCTTTGATGATGAGATACTGCTGGCCATTGATACTCCGAGGGGGCTGGTGGTGCTGCTGGGCTGCTCGCATCCGGGGGTGCGGAATATGCTCGACCATGTGAAGGGGCAACTGCAGCGGCCCTTATATGCGGTACTCGGGGGGACCCATCTGAAGGAGGCCGATCAGCCACGTCGAGCAGCAACTGTGGAGTATTTAATTAAGGAAGTTCACGGGCCGATTGGGGTGTCCC
>JAIPFV010000157.1 GCA_021736475.1 Spirochaetia bacterium
ATCCACGGATAGCCCCTACCAAACCCATATGGTCTAAATTGTAGGGTCTGACCTCACCGGATATACTCCGGGTAGCCTGTATTAACTCTTGCATCATGCTTGAGATGTTGCTGAGTTCGCTGTTAGGCACCCCTTTGAAGTTGTCGTAAGTATCGACCATATTATCAAGGTTCATTTTCATAGATGCCAAATCCTGGACTATATCATCATGAAGGTCGTAGGCAATTTGTTTACGCTCGTCTTCCTGCATCCGTAACAGTGACTGAGTCAGCATTCTGATACGATCTTCGGCTAGATGCTTTTGGCGGCTAGAGAGCAAAAACATAAGAAAGCCCAACAGTAGCAATACGAGGGTTGTCAGAATGAGATTATTAAACAGTTGGAACTTATTCAACTGCTCTAAACTGTACGCCCGGATAGTTTCATCCAAACTAATTAGATCCTGTTCAAAACTTCGCATTAAAAGGGTAGGCGAAAAAAGGCTAGGGAAATCTGCTTGTTCTGCATGTGCCAGCTCATCAATGAGGCTATGCAGGTCGCGTACAACAAAGGGCCACTTGATATAGAGCGCGTGCAAGGTGGTTGCCAGTTCCTCAACTCTGAGCTTTGCCCCAAACAGTTTGTTGCTAAGGAAGCTCTCCTGCAGAGCAGTCTCGAAACTGGATAGCTTGATAAGCAGTTGGGGATACGAGGATGGGCCGTAAGAACTTTGATACAGCTCATCTTTCAGATCAATCCAGGAGATATACAGGTTTGAAACCCTTCGCTCCTGATCGGTAATGGATCGCTGCACGTGGGATGTATAGAAATAAATACCCACTAACATCACAAAGGCAGTAAACAGGATAAAACCTGCCATTAAAAACTGTTTATAGTTCTGTGTCTGCCGCGTTTTCATGCAGTCGTTTTAAGCACTTTAGATCTCCAGATTATTCATTTTTTTTACCCGCCGAAGATGCCGTCCACCGGCGAATTCGGCGTCGATAAAGGAGTCTAAGATTTTTTCGATAGGTTCGGTATAGTCGATTCTACCGCCAAAGGCGATGAAATTTACATTATTGTGTTCCCGGGCCATTTGAGCGGCAAAACTGTTTTGCGGCATTGCACAGGTTATGCCCTTCATTTTATTGGCGCTGATGGAGATACCTATGCCCGTCCCGCAGCATACTACTCCAAAATCGTAACCGCCCCGACGGAACTCTTTTACTGCATCCACAGCTTTGTCCGGATAATCAGCAGATTCTTCCGAAAAGACTCCCACGTCTTTTACCTCAAAGCCGCGCTGCTCCAGGTGTTCGATAATTACATTTTTTATGTGTAAGCCTCCGTGGTCGACTCCGATTACTACTTTTGCTGCCATCTGATGCCTCCTGACGGTTATTCTAATGACTTACTCAAGATACGGCAACACAGTTGCATGCGAATATTTTCTAAATCTATTTGACCTCAAGATAAGAATCAATAATAGTATATTTTAACAATACAAAGACATGAAATTTGGGAGTTGCCAATGGAAGCTAAAGGTTCTTTTCGAATTGTAGGCATAGGTGCTTCGGCGGGTGGTCTGGAAGCGCTGGAAGAGTTTTTTAGAGCGGTACCGGACGATCTGCAGTTGGCATTTGTGGTAGTCCAGCACCTTTCACCGGATTATAAAAGTCTCATGGTTGAACTTCTCTCGAAATATACAAGTATGGAAGTAAAGCGGGCTGAAGACGGCATGGAGGTTGAAGTGAGCCACGTATACCTCATACCGCCCCGTAAAAATCTGAAGATATACCATGGAAAGCTCTTCCTTACTGAACAGGACCATAGCCATAGTTTGAACCTGCCGATCGACATCTTTTTACGCTCCCTGGCAGAAGACCAGAAAGAGCGGTCCATCGGTATTATTTTATCCGGAACCGGGAGCGACGGAACTCTCGGAATCAGGGCGGTCAAAGGGGCAGGGGGATTGGTTTTTGCACAGGACAATATCTCTGCCAAGTTTGACGGTATGCCGCGCAGTGCCAGTGCAACCGGCATGGTCGATTATGTGTTGCCGCCCAAGGACATTACCCATGAATTGGCACGAATTATTCAACATCCCCTGCTCGACCACAGTTTAGAGAAGGATGACGAGATTGCTAAACAGCATTCAACGGTAATAGCGAAGATTTTGTCCCGGATACGGGATGTAGTGGGAGTTGATTTTTCTGCCTATAAAGACAGTACAGTCATTCGAAGGATTGAACGCAGGATCGGTATTAATCAGCTCGATTCCACGGAAGAGTATGCAGCCTACCTGGAATCGTCCACGAAAGAGGTCCATGTCTTGTATAAGGATCTTCTAATAGGTGTGACCCGCTTTTTCCGTGATACCGAGGCTTTTGATAGGCTCAAAGAGACCGCTGTACAGGATTTATTAAAGGAGAAACAGGATAGCCAGCAGCTGCGTTTATGGTGTATGGCCTGCTCCACCGGCGAAGAGGCTTATTCCTTAGCCATTCTCTTCTATGAAAAGATGCAGGAGCTGGATATAGATTACGATGTAAAGATATTTGCTACGGATATCGACCGCGAGAGCATCGAATATGCCGGTTTAGGGGTGTATCCGGAGAGTATTGTAACTGATGTGAATCAGGAGCGGTTGCAAAAGTTTTTTACAAAGAAAGACAACACCTTTCATATAAATCCGGAAATTCGTCGAATGGTGATTTTTGCCAATCACAATGTGATGCAGGATCCACCTTTCTCGGCAATCGACATGGTTACCTGCCGCAATATGTTGATTTATCTTAAGCCTGAGGTCCAACAGCGGGTACTGGGGGCGTTTCATTTTTCAATAAAGAAAACCGGGTATCTGTTTTTAGGTTCCAGCGAAACGGTGGGAGAGCTTAGCGGGTCTTTTGCGTATATCGATACAAAGTGGAAAATTTACCAGTGTAAGCAAAAGTCTCAGCAGTCACGGGTATCCGACTACTTTGTTCCTCCCCTCCAGCCGAATAAAAAGAAACGCGAACGGTTTCCTGAGAAAATCTACACCCGTAAAAGCGGCAACGACGATATTTTAGAGAGTGCCTACGATTTTCTGGTCCATGAGTACGTGCCTCCCACACTTCTGATCGATCGTAACCTTTCTCTTATCCATGTATGTCGGGAAGCTTCTGACTTTATGAAAATTCCAACCGGCAAAATTTCGCTGAATGTTCTGGATATGCTTCCCCACGGAATAAAGGCGGCGGTCAGTACGGCGGTACATAAAGCCCTGAAGGAAGACAGTCCGATTACCTATAGAGATCTTTCACTTCAGGATGGACAGAGCATACGTTATATCGACTTGTCGGTCCGACCGGTTCTCGATCGCCGAAACAACCCGGCGGGCTATTTTTTAGTCATGCTTGAGGACCATGCGGGGCGGACCTTTAAGCCTGAGGGGCAAGAGAAAACGACCTTTGATGATCAGCAGAATAAAATGATCGCTGATTTAGAGCAGGAGCTACAGTTCACAAAGGAAAATCTGCAGGCAACAATTGAGGAGCTTGAAACATCAAACGAAGAACTCCAGGCTACGAACGAGGAGTTGATTGCCTCGAACGAAGAACTGCAGAGTACCAATGAGGAACTGCAATCGGTGAATGAGGAACTATATACGGTAAATGCGGAATACCAGAATAAGATTGAGGAGCTATCAGAAGCCAACAACGATGTAAAGAATTTTCTTAATAATACAGACATCGGGATGGTTTTTCTGGATAAGGAATTTAAAATTAGGAAGTACACCCCCGCAGTCACCGAAGTCATCAATATTATGGAAATGGATGTTGGCCGACCTATTGAGCATATTACCCGCAATATTGCGGGGCAGGAGTTTATGGATGATGTCAACCGAGTACTGATGAGTTTAGTGCCGGTTGAAAAAGAAATTGCAACTAAAAATGGAAAGTGGTTTCTAATGAAAATTTTACCTTACCGTACTGTGAACAATGTGGTTGAAGGCATAGTAATTACATTTTTAGATACCGATGAAAAAAAGCGGTTTGAAGAAAAGCTGGAGCAGGAGCGCGACCTGCTAATGAGAATTCTCGAAAATAGTCCTATAGCGAAAACAATGGTCGATCAACAGGGAAATATTGTATTTACCAATCAGAAAGCAGCAGAGGTGTTTGGTATCGATCGGGATGAAATTCTCCAGCGAGGTTTTAGCGACCGGGGGTGGAAAATCACCGACTCTGAAGGATATGAAATACCGGTTGAGGAATTGCCGTTTAGTAAAATTATGCAGACCCATAAACCAGTCTATGATTATACGCACTCCATCGAAAAGCCCGATGGAAGTAAAATCAATCTGCGTATCAGCGGCGCACCGCTTTTCTCTGAAACAAACGGAGATGTAGAGGGCGCGGTGTTCAGTATTCAGCAGGAGAAATAGGGAGAGGCAGCATGGAAGGATTTCGGGCAGAAGCTGAAAACTTCTTGAAAGAGCAGGGAGGGCAGCTGAAGCGCTATTCGAGCTATTCCAGTGAGGAGTTACTCCACGAATTGCAAGTACATCAAATTGAGCTGGAATTGCAGAACGATGAATTGAAGCTTTCCCAGCAAAACCTACAGCAAGAACGTGTAAAGTACACTACCCTCTTTAATCTTGCTCCGGTGGGGTATTTTACTCTAGATAAGGAGGGCTTCATACGGGAGATGAATTATGCGGCGGAGCATATGCTCAGCCGCACGAGTGCTGCGAGTGCCGGCAGTAAACTCACAGATTTTATCTACCCCGAAGACCAGGACATCTTTTATTTTCATTTCCAGGATATACTCAAATACGGTAAGGGAAAGCCCCAGGAAATACGATTAATTAAACCTGACAGCAACAGCTTTTATGTACGGCTTCAGAGCACTACCATTAAAGACTCACAACAGGGTTTGAGCATTTTCATGGCTGTGGTGGATATCGACGAAATGATTGAAGTCCAAACTCAACTGCAAGCGGCTAAAGAGGAAGCTGAGTTGGCCAGCCGTGCAAAAAGCAGATTTTTAGCCAACATGAGTCATGAAATTAGAACTCCGATGAACGGTATTATGGGGATGCTGGAAATTGCAATGATGGCGGAACTACCGCCGGAGCAGCGGGATCATCTGAAACTTGCAAAATCCTCTGCTGATAACTTAT
>JAIPFV010000004.1 GCA_021736475.1 Spirochaetia bacterium
GATTGTGGACCGGACGGTTGACCACGGCTTGATCGGCAAAGGGGCTGGGCATGTAGTGTACAAGGTAGCCCAGTCACAGCAGCTGGATATCCGCGCGGCGGGGCTGAAACTGGCTGCCGGAGAGTTATGGTCCGTGGCCGAGGAGGGCTTTCGACATGAGTAAGGAACAGCGGCCGCTGCAGCCCAATGAAAAGCTGGATATAGACAGAATTCTGGAGGGTCTGGAAGACTACCGCCCGCGACGACGAGGCTGGACCTGGAGGCCGGGGCGCGGAGAGCCGCGGAGGATCGGTGATTTTGAGTATTTTGAAACCTCCGAGTCGCTTGCGCAGAGCACGCCTCTGCCGGGGGCCCACTATTTCCACGATATAGACCCCCAGCCGGGTCCGGTGGTGACTACCGAGATTGCCTCGGGGCGTTTTGAAGACGATATTCGACGGATGCGGATGGCCGCCTGGCACGGGGCCGACCATTTAATGGTTATTCGCACCGCCGGCCAGAGTCATATGGACGGGCTGATCGAGGGAACTCCCCAGGGAGTAGGGGGGGTACCGATAACCCGTAAACAGGTGCGGGCGCAGCGCAAGGCCCTGGACCTGATCGAGGACGAGGTAGGTAGGCCGATTAACTACCACTCCTACGTGAGCGGGGTTTCCGGCCCGGAGATTGCGGTGATGTTTGCCGAGGAGGGAGTGAACGGCGCCCACCAGGACCCGCAGTACAACGTGCTGTACCGCAACGTAAACATGGTGCGCAGCTTTGTTGATGCAGCGGCGGCCAAGAAGATCATGGTCTGGGCGGATATGGCTCAGATCGACGGGGCTCACAATGCCAACGCCACCGCCCGGGAGGCCTGGAAGGTGATGCCCGAGCTGATGGTGCAGCACGGGATAAATGCCATGTTCTCGGTAAAGGTGGGGATGAAAAAGGAGAATATCTGCCTGTCAACCGTCCCGCCGACCGCACCTCCGGCCCCCTGTATGCGTATGGACCTTCCCTATGCGGTTGCCCTGCGTGAGTTGTTCCGGGAATACAAGATGCGCGCTCAGCAGAACACTAAGTACATGACCAGCTCGGCCCGGGAGGCGACGGTCACTCACACCCTGAATTTGCTAATCAGCGAACTGACCAGTGCCGATATCCAGTCGACCATTACCCCCGATGAGGGGCGTAATGTACCCTGGCACATCTATAACGTGGAGGGCTCGGATACCGCCAAACAGGCCTTCGCCGGGATGGACGGGCTTAAGGAGATGGTTACCCTGCGACGCTCCGACGGACCCCTGGCCGACAAGGTCCGCGAGCTGAAGGAGCGGGCGGTACTCTTTTTGGAGGAGATGCTGCAGAGCGGCGGCTACTTTCAGTCGGTGGAACAGGGCTTTTTTGTGGACTCGGGGCTGTATCCCGAACGCAACGGTGACGGTATTGCCCGTAAGATCGACGGCGGGGTAAGTCCCGGAGAGATCTACGAGCGGGACGAGGACTATATGGCACCGGTGACGGCGCACTTCGGGTACAACAACCTGGCCCAATACGGCCTGGAAGATAATGGGGATGGTAATGAGAACCCGGGAAAGGGCTCGGAAAAGGGTCCGGCCTCCCTGATAGGCGGATCGACCTTTGAGAATCCGGATAAGATTGTGTTTATCGACGAGCTTGATGAAGAGGACAATGTACACCGGCGTCTGGAGAAAACCGCCAATCTTCGTAACAGCAGCAAAATCAAGCCGGAGATGGAGTGGCAGGGGGACGGTATCGTTCTGTTGACCCTGTTTCTGCCGACGGATAAGCGAACCGCCGAGTTCAGCGGCCTTGAAATTGGGCGGCGCATGGGGCTGGAGGATGTGGAGGTAATCCACTCCGAGATCATGCAGCCCGCTGAGGGAACGCGCATCGAGCTGAAGGGCCGCTTTAACCAGGTAATCGATACTGCGAAGCTGGAGATACCTCCGGCCCCGGAGATTCTAAGTGAAGAGGAGATTCGCGCCGAGATAAAGTCAACGCCCCTGAAGGTGGTAGCCGGTACCGTGGGCAACGACGAGCACTCGGTGGGGCTGCGGGAGGTTATCGATATTAAGCACGGCGGCCTGGAGGGCTTTGGCATCCAGTGCCACTACCTCGGTACATCGGTGCCCCTGGAGAAGCTGGTGGATGCAGCCATAGAGCTGGAAGCCGATGCGATTCTGGCCAGTACCATCATCAGCCACTACGACGTTCACTACCAGCACATGAAACGGCTCCATGAGCTGTGCGTGGAAAAGGGCATCCGCGATCGGATTATACTGATTTCCGGGGGTACCCAGGTAAGCCCGGAGATGGCGGTAGAGCAGGGAGTGGATGCGGGCTTCGGACGCGGTACCAAGGGTATCCATGTCGCCACTTTTCTTGTAAAGCGGCGGCGGGAAATTCGCGGTGAGTAGCAGAAGGGCCGCGCCTGTCTTCCTACGGCCCGGCATGGCCAGACGCGGCCCAAAATAATGGATAGCAGCCCATGAAAGTCGATGTATTAGTAGCCGAAATCGGCAGTACTACCACCATGGTCAATGCCTTCGACGGGGTGCAAGGAAACCTGGGCTTACAGGCGGATGCCCCGGTAGTCGGGAACCCCGGCCTGCCGGCTGAGGATGGGGGTTCCTGGCTAGCGCCCCGTTACCTGGGTCAGGGGGTAGCTCCCACCAGCGTTGATCAGGGTGATGTGCGGATTGGACTGGATGCGGCGGTGGCCGACCTGAGCCACAGACTGGGGAGCAGCGAGGCCGGGCTTACCTGGAACCGCTTTTACGCTACCAGTAGTGCCGCCGGTGGATTGCGTATGACCGTGCACGGCTTGGTCTACGATATGACGGTCAGGGCGGGAAAGGAGGCTGCCCTGGGGGCCGGAGCCAACCTGCACATGGTCACCGCCGGCAAGCTGCGGGAGGGGGATCTTGAAAAGCTGGCCTCCATTCATCCCAATATTATTTTGATTGCCGGAGGCGTTGACTATGGAGAGCGGGATACTGCCCTGTACAACGCCCGGAAAATTGCCGAGCTGCTGGAGCGGGAGAAACTTCATATCCCGGTGATCTACGCCGGTAATATCGAAAACCAGGATGAGGTGGTCCGCATTTTTAAGAATAACGACAATTTTAGGGACAGCGGTATTACTAAAAACAGCGGCGGGCGGCTGTACGTGACTGAGAATGTGTATCCCCGAATCGACCAACTGAATATAGAGCCGACCCGGGGAATTATCCAAGAGGTTTTCGAACGGCACATTACCGGCGGGCCGGGTATGGAGCATATCCGCGAACGTATCGACGGGCCGGTGGTTCCGACTCCCGGCGCGGTGATGCGGGCTGCCCGGGTGCTTAAGGCGGAGATAGGCGATTTAGTGGTGCTGGATGTCGGCGGGGCAACCACCGATGTCCATTCGGTTACCGGCGGCAGCGAGGAGATTTCCCGCATTCTTATCGCCCCCGAACCGGAGGCGAAACGGACGGTCGAGGGAGATCTGGGCACCTATGTCAGCCGCCGAAACGTTTTGAAAGGACGCGATCTGGAACAGACTCTGGAACGGCTGGGCTTAAGCAAAGAGGAGTTTGAGCAGGCCTTGGAGGCGCTCCCGGCTATTCCGCAGTATGAGGCGCAGTTTAGGCTGGCCGAAGAGCTGGCCCGGTCGGCGGCGGTCCAGGCGCTGCAGCGGCATGCCGGCAGTTACCGAAACCTGTATGGTCCGGAGGGAAAAAAGCAGATTGCCGAAGGCAAGGATTTGTCGGCGGTAAAGTGTGTGATCGGCACCGGAGGTGCCCTTACACGTCTGCCTAACAGGCAGAAAATATTGCAGATGGCGGTATCCGGAATGCCGGGCACCAGCCTGAGCCCTCCGCAAAATGTGGAGTACTGCTTTGATAATCACTATATTATGGCCTCCCTGGGAGTGCTATCAAAAGAGCATCCCAATGCGGCGGTACAGCTGATTAAGGAGAGTCTATGGCCGGCCCCAATGTAATTGTGAACATCGATAAGATAGAGGCCAACGCGCGGAGCATCACTTCTATGTGCGGCGACTATGGTATAGAGGTAACCGGGGTAACAAAAGTTACCTGCGGTATGCCCTCGGTAGCCCGGGCTCTGCTGCGGGGTGGAGTGAAGGGGATCGGCGAGTCACGCTTGGAAAATGTGCATCGTCTGAGGGCCAACGGGATTGTGGACGAAATGATGCTGTTGCGGATTCCTCCCCTCAGCGAAACTGATGAGATCGTGAGGTCGGTTGATATCAGCCTTAATTCGGAGCTTTCAGTAATCCGCTCTCTTAGCAGGGCGGCGGAGGAGCACGGGCTTGTTCATAATGTAATTTTGATGATCGACCTAGGCGACCTGCGGGAGGGACTGTGGCCGGAGGATGTGCTGCCGGCGGCACGGGAAACCCTGGAACTGCCGAATCTGAAGCTGAAAGGGGTCGGTACCAACCTCACCTGCTACGGAGGGGTAATTCCCACCGAAAAGAATATGCTTCAGCTGGTTGACTGGGCCCACCGGATTGAAGATACCTTCGGAGTAAAGCTAGAGACTATCTCCGGAGGCAATTCCTCCTCACTTCCCTTACTGAAGAAGGGGAACATGCCGCAGGGGGTGAACCACCTTCGCATTGGCGAGGCGCTGATGTTGGGCCGGGAGACTGTACATCGCAGCGCTTGGCCGGGTACCAGTCAGGACGCCTTTTTGCTGGAAGCGGAACTGATCGAACTGAAGAAGAAGCCCTCCGTACCGATTGGCGAGACCGGAGAGGATGCCTTTGGAAAAACACCTACCTTTGAGGACAAGGGGAAAATACTGCGGGGGATACTGAACATCGGCCGGGAGGATGTTGATGTAGAGGGACTGCAGCCGGTAGCCCCTCAGCAGCGCATACTGGGAGCTTCCAGCGATCATCTATTAGTGGATCTAAGCCCGGACTATGAGAAGGGCGAACAAGAACAAAGCGATTTAGAACAGGCCGGCCCCCAGCGGCTTGAGCTTGGTGACAAGGTTGCCTTTCGCATGAACTATTCGGCGCTGCTGGCGGCCATGACTTCAGCGTATGTCTCAAAACGGGAGATTGGCGCCGAACCGGAGGGAGGGCAAAGGACTGTTCTGCGCTTTTTTGGCGGGAATCTGTCCCGGGACCCCGATTCGGCCTTTCACCGGACCCTGCGGAGTATCGGGTACCGGGTGGTGAGCTCTTCCGACTCCATAAAACCAGGCCGGGAGCTACAGACCGCTATCGCCGGCTGCGTGCAAAACAATTGCATGCCGGTTCTCTGTGGCCAAGAGCAGCTGAGCCCCGACGGGTTTACTGCATGCACCCGTAGTATTGAGAACGCCGGGCTTCTCTGGCTCTCGCCGGGGGCCGGGATTATTGGTGACAAAAAAAGTTCCCCTGCGGGCTCTCTCGGGCAGCTGCTGCAGGGGGAAAATGAGCACTACCTATCCCCGGCTGCGGATAACATAGTTTTGGTCGGCTTACGTGAAGTGGGCGAGCGGGAAGCCGGGATTATCCGGCGCCTGGGCATTACCGTGTACACAATGGAGGACATTGATTCTTTAGGGATATCCGCTGTACTGCGGAAGGCACTGCAGCGGGCGGTAATTGGTACGCGCGGGGTGTATGTCTATTTTGATGAGCGCCTGGCCGACGGAGGCCAGGAGGGGCTTACCAACCGCGAAACCCACCTGGCGATGGAGATGATTGCCCGCTCTGGCTTTATGCGAGTGCTCGATGTGTCCGGTGCTCACACCGGCGGTCGCAGCGGGTCGAAGCTGAAAAAATTTGTGGCCTCCGCACTTGGCAAGCGAATTCTGGGGCCTTAAAAAGCGGTTTATAAAAATCGGAGAGGATGGTTACCCTCGGGAAAGGCAATTTTGGGCACTGCCTGTTTGATATAGTCGAGACAGAGGGGCAGTCCAATACGCCGGACCAGCTGTTGAAACCTGGCGTTCCAATGGAGGTTTGACCAGAGAGGTTCGGTGCACAGTTTGAGAAGGGAAATATCATGATCGTGATATGCCTGTTCCAGCCATTCGAGGGCTTCGGTATCTCTTTTTAAAGTGTGAAGGGCAAGCGCCACAAAATAGGCATCTTCCCCTCCCAATCGTGCATGTTCGGCCTTACTTTTTTTCAAGGCATCTTCGGCTGCCTCAATCTTGCCGGTAAAGGCCCTGGCTATGGATAGCTCTGCCAGGGTGTATCCGTTTTTTTCCAAGGAAACAACATGTTCGGCTGAGCGTACTGCACCTCTATAATCTCCTTGTGCGAGAAGGATGAATGTCAAAAGTGAGAGTACCAAATACCGATCGGGGTATAGTTCGTCAATAATGTGCAGTAAACGAAGGCTGTCGGAGTACATTCCTGTGCGGAAATAGTATTTTGCAAGACGGTAATTAATGGCAATGTCAGTTGGATGAAGTTGCAAGGCGCGTTGAAGCATTGGATAGGCTTCTTTAAATCTTCCGGTACTCATCAAAAGCTCGGCGTACCAAAGGAGGTTGTCCGCATAGTCGGGGTTATTTCGAAGTGCATCCGAAAAATAATTTTCTGCCGTAGGCATGTCCCAATCCCACTCCATTTTCTTTCCCGCTAATACCATGAGTGCTCTACTATGGCCGGGATCGTACTGTAATGCACGCTTTAGTAACTGTTCTACCTTTACCTTTCTGCGTTCATTTACCCGGGCATCCACACCGTAGCCTCCTAAGGAGAAAAAGGAGAATGCCAAACCCGCATAGCCATCGCTGCAGCGGGGGTTTATCTGAATAGCCCGACCATAGTACTTGCGGGCGCGGAGTATATTTCCATCGTGGTACACACTGGACCTCAATGTAAGGTCTCCGAGTACGCATAATTCCTTTGATCGCAATACTAAAGGGTTTGCCGGGGAATTTTCCCGAAAGGAAGCTGTATTCATGTGCACATGTCGTATAATTTTCTCAACATCATCGAGTCTAACTTCTCGATTCCCTTGAGACCTATGAGATTGCGACCCTTGGCTATATGGTATTTTTGGTAACCAGAGTTGGGCGTTATTTATATGCGTGCTCTCTCGAATAAGGGAAAGCAGTTCAACAGTTGTCTGTTCCGGCTGTACACCCAGTTCCTGGTCGAGAATTTGCTCGCATTGCCGGTATTGACGAAGGGCTGCCTGGTTTTGTCCGGATTTCAAGAATAAACGGATCAATGTTCTATGGGCTCTCTCATTCAAACTATCTATCTCTATCAGCCTACGGCAGGTTCTGATAGCGGTATCTAATTCATTCTGATATTCGCAGAGTATCGCCATCTCCTCCAAATTAGTTGAAAGGGTCTGCTTTAAATTCTCTCCATAGAGAAACTGCCATTCATCAAAAACATCACAATCGAGGAGGGTTACTCCTGAGAGAAAATCATCGGTATACAGATCGATTGCTGCTTGTAGATCTTCTTTATAGGTTTGAGTCTTATATGTATCGCCTTTGAAACCTTCTTTAATAAAAAGAAAATCTTGTTGGCGTAGACTTTCCGAACGGGATTGAAATTCATGAACATCTACCCAGATCGAGTTCAGATCTAACGGTCCGACTACTTCGTAACTTGCAGGTAACACGTTCTGACCGCATAAAGAGCGGATTTCAAACAGAACTTTTCGAAGATTTGCATGAGCATGGGAGTAATCGCTGTCGGGCCAGAAAAGTGATGCGAGTCGATCGCGAGAAAAGCTTCTCTGATGAACCGTCAAATAGGCGATTGCGCCAATTGTCTTTTTGCGTGAGAAATGCACGGTTTCATTTCCAGAAAGTATATGGGGAGGACCAAAGAGAAAGACTTTTCTATTCAACCCTTTTTCTTGCATGAATACAAATAGTATATCATAGCTTGTTACGTTTTTACAGATTATAGGATGATATACACCTGCTTATATAAACCACTTATACTCAGGAAAAATTTTGTGAATGTTTTATTCAAATGAGATATCGGTTATCGAAGTACTGATGTCTTTCCCTAGAGTATTGACCATTCCCCGCAGCTTGTCTTCGGGGCTGCTGCCGTATTGGGTAAATAATACCTCACCAGTTTCTAAGCGGATTACCCGGGCATCTAACTCAATGCGCTGACCAAAACGGCTCACGCTGCCAACAATAATAATTTCGGAATTAAGGAGATTTCCAATCTCGATTGACTCTTCAGTAGAGGTGAACCCTGACAATTGATATTCGGATTCTTCAAGAATTGAATTGATCCGGCTGCGCTCTATTACAGTAACCGCCGGAGAATTTGCAATAGCGGTAATAAGCATTTCCGAAAGGGCGGGGCCTAGGCCGAGTTCTTTTGCCGGTGGGTTTGTTTCTACAAAAGGAAAGACCACAGTTTTCAGGGGAACTATCGCAGCCTTCGCTTGGACGTTTTTAGAGTCGACTGAGGGATTAGATGGGCCGGTCAAACCGTCGGTTGAACCGGCACCGCTCTGGGGGGAGACCGATGTTAATTTTGATTCCGATGCAGAAGCCGGCTCGAGTTCTTCAAGAATCCCCCGCAGGGTTGCGGCGAAGTTCTCGTTCACGGTTCCGATAAATTGGGTTACCCGCCGTTTTAAAATTTCCTGGTACCCGCTGGTTACGCCGGTAGCCAGCATGTGTGCATCGCTCTTTATACCGACCGGTTCGAGTGTGATAGTACCGTTCGTGGTTTCCAGTTCGAGAATACCGGAATCCTCGCTGCCGATGTACCCGATAAACTCCTCGGCATCTCTTTCTACCAGAGTCACCGGGAGATTGTTGATATTGAAATAGCCGCTGCTCGCTTCGAGATTGATGTTAAGATTTTCCGGTGGGATAATCGCATGTATGTCGGCATTGGTGCTGACCGCCGAATAATCTACTATAAGGCCGCTGCGCTTGACGATATTAATGGGACCATTGGTCGTTTCGATCTCGAGCTTCTCGCCCGCATTGATAACAAACACCTCGGTATTTGTGAGGTCGGCCTCAATATTACCGATGACATCTGAAAAGAGCAGCGTACCATTGCTGTTTTCTACGTATACATACGCATTGCGGGGTACCTTGAGGCGAAAATTCTCCGCACTATCTACCTCTAAATAGAGGGTCTCTTCGTCGCGTTCGTACACTTGCGGTGTGTCGTACAGGATTACTTCAGGCTGTTGATCGCCCTTGATCACGATATTTGAATTAGAACCTATGATTTCTACATATCGGATTCCACTTACGTCCTGGGGACGCTGCCCACCCGATTCAGCTTGATAGGGCGGTGCAGTGGTACAGGCCCCGACGAATACTGATACACTCAGTAAAAACAACAGCTTTTTCATATGAGCTGATGGTACGAATTTCGGTTCCCTGCGTCAATACTATCGCTGCTTTACACGAACTCCTCGTCGATTATCTTGTTCAGCTCCTCGAAGTTAACCTGACGGCGGCTCAAGGGGCTTTTGTCGTGGCTGTAGGCCGGTAGCTTTTCATGAAAACTCAGGTCGTTTTCCTGCTGAAAAAAGATTCCCAGGGGCAGAGGGTCCTCTTCCATCGCCCGCTGCAGAGCCTGCATGCGGTCGTCGGGACGGTATTCATCCTCCAGATAGTAGGTGTGGTCCTTGAACCACTTGTAGTCGTTGGTTTTATTGAAGGAGACACAGACCTGGAATAGATCCACCAGCGAGAAACCCTTATGCCGGATAGCCGCTTTAATGACCTCTTTGGTCTGCTCGGCATCGGCGGCGTTGGCGCGGGCTACGAAACCGCCCTTCAGGCTTAGTGCTGTTGCCAGAGGGTTAAAGGGCTCCAGCAGGACACCGGTGGTCTGGACAGGGGTTTGAAAGCCCTTGCGCGAGGTCGGGGAGGCTTGGCCTTTGGTGAGGCCATAGACCATGTTGTTGTGGACTATCACGGTTATATCGATGTCGCGGCGCAGGGCATGCAGGAAATGGTTGCCCCCCTCGCCGTAGACGTTTCCATCACCGCTTTCCACAACCACCGTCAATCCGGGATTGGCCAGTTTGACACCGGTAGCCGTAGGAAGGGACCGTCCGTGAAGGCCGTTGAAAAAGCTGACATCCAGGTAATGGGGTGATTTTGGGGCCTGGCCGATACCGGTTACCATCACCAGTTTCTGCTTATCTATGCCCAATTCCTGGTACACCTGGTCCATTGTTTTACGTATGGCAAAGTTACCGCAGCCCGGGCACCAGGCAATTTCGGTATTGTTGTTTAGGTAGGATACATTACTCATTGTCAACTCCCGCTATTTTTTCGATTTTCTCTCGCAGCTCTTCGACTGAAAAAGGAATACCGTTGTATTTTAAAATTTTCTCATCGATTTTATGTCCGGTCTCATGGCGCAGCAGGTCGGCACACTGTCCGGTAGCATTGTTCTCGACCAGACAGGTACGTGCAGCCCGGTCCAGGTATTCTGCGACGCTGGGGTGCAGCGGATACAGCTGAGTCAGGTGCAGCAGGGCAATGTCATCAGAATCGATTTTCTGCAGCGCTTCGACGGCGACATTACGGTTCGATCCCCAGCAGACCACCAGGGTGGAGTAATCTGCGGAGCCGAACAGCTCGGGCGGCAGGGCGGCCGCCTGCAGCAGCTGGTGCTTTTTATACAGCCGTTTTTTCACCATAGCCGGGCGTACCCCAATGACATCTTCGGTAATATAGCCTTCTTCGGTATGCTCATCGCTGTCGATTCGTACTCGGCCTTCCCCGTAGCCGGGGATACCCCGCGGCGAGAGCCCGTCGTGTTCGGCGTGAGCGTCGTTTTCGTTGTGTGTGCCGGCCAGCCGGTAGCGACGGTAATCGGCTTCGGTTTTCACGAAGTGATTAGTCGGCTGGGTGGTATCAATCTTAAAGCGCGGGGTGTCGAAGAAAGAGTCGAGCAAATACTGGTCGGTGAGGATAAACACCGGGACCTGAAAGCGGTCGGCAATATCAAAGGCCTGTCTGGTCAATTCAAAAGCCTCGGTAGTGGTGCCGGGGGCCAAAATTACCCGGGGAAATTCGCCGTGCCCCGCATAAAGAACTAAATTGAGGTCCTCCTGCCCGGTCCGGGTGGGCAGGCCGGTGGCCGGCCCGGGGCGCTGGGCGATATGAAGTACCATGGGGCTTTCTATCATCGCCGCCAGGCTGACTCCTTCGGTCATCAGGTCGTAGCCCCCGCCGGAGGTCGTTATCATCGCCCGGCCGCCGGCGTACCAGCCGCCGAGGGCCATGTTGATGGCGGCGATTTCACTTTCCGCCTGTTCCGCCACAATTCCCATTCTTTCGGCATAGCCGGCCAGCGAGACCAGTACTCCCGTGGAGGGGGACATGGGGTAGGAGCTAATCATATTACAGCCTCCCGCTAAAGCCCCCAGGGCTACCGCGTCAGTACCGCTCAGTAGCATCTGTTTTGTATCTGTATGTTCAGAAGAATCATTGCTTTTGCTTATTTCAATACTGTAGGATTCACCGAGTTCTTTTCCGCGGCGATACCCCTCATGCAAAGCCTGGCGGTTGTTCTCCACCACCTCTTCCCCCTTGGATGAGAAGACCTTGGCGATATGCTCCTCCATTAACTCCTCGTGCAGCTTCAGCAGCCCTCCGATAAGTCCAAGGGCAACGGTGTTTGAGTACAGCTTGTTTCCGATCTCCTTGGCTATAGCGGAGAAGGGGACGTCGATAATGTGCTCGTAGTCCAGCTCCTCCTTTTCACCGATAATGATTGTGTCGTCGCTGATTCTCTGCTGCAGGAAAGGGGTTAACCCCGACTTCAAGGGAATGAATATATCAATATTGTTCACATAGGCGTGGCCGATGCGGGAGGAAACCCGGATTTCGGTGGAATTCATCCCGCCCCGTACCCTGGACATGAACTCCGAAGTAGTAAACACATGATACCCGTCTTCTTTGATAATGTGGGAAAGGATCTTTTCGATCGATTGTATTCCCTGGCCGGCGGCGCCCGCCAATACAATCGACACTTCCTCTTTAATGGTTTTTTCACTTTTCATTCTTTTCCTCTTTGCTTCGGTAGTACTTATAATTAATTTATCTATATAACTAAGTGTAGTAGCCAAAATTGTGAATGTAAAGAGTACGGGGAAGGGAGCATTAATGTTGAAAAAAGCTTTAGGGGCGCTTATCGGAGGGCGCATTTCCTCCCAGTTTTTTAACAGGGATATCTGGGCCAACTTTGAGGTAGCGGCGGTGTTGCTGTCGGCGGCCGGTAAGTTTATCTTCATCGATTGGCTGCAGCAGGATATGTGGTTTGCCCTGGCAGCCGGAGGGGTCTGGCTGGTCTATATTGGCGCTCGAATACGGCGACACCCCCGGTTAATTCACGCGTGGGGCTTCTCTTCCAAGAATCTAAGGCCAACGGTCCTGATAACGGCCCCGGTGACGGCTGCCGCTGTGGCGGGGGCGGTGCTGTACGGCCTGCTCAGCGGTCAGGCACTGCTGCATTGGCATATGTGGGTGGTGTTGCTGCTGTATCCCGCCTGGGGTATAGTACAGCAGTTTTTGCTGGTAGTTTTGGTAGCAGGCAACCTGGACCGGATGAGCCGGGGTAGGCTGCCACGTCTGTTGATTGTACTGCCCACCGCCCTGTTGTTTGCAGTGGTGCATATCCCTATTCCGATATTAATAGGGATAACCTTTTTAATGGGCTGCTTTACTACTACCATGTTTCTCCGTTACCGTTCGGTGTGGGCTCTGGGGGTGTTCCACGGGCTGCTTGCCACAGCTCTGTACTACTTTGTCTTGGGGCAGGACCCCTTAAAGGGGTTTTTACAAGCTGCCGGCTAAGGGTGTACAATAGAAAATAGGATGATACGTCAAGAAAAAGAACTACAAGCAGATTGGCTGCGGCTGGATAATGCCGCTAAAATTTATCCATCCACTGCCTCCGAGGAGTCCCCGGCGGAGTTTCGCCTTGCCTTCACCCTCAAAAAGCCGGTACGCCTGTTGTGGCTTCAGCGGGCTTTAGAGAGGATCATGCCGCGGTTTCCCTATTTTCAGGTGCATTTGCGACGAGGTTTTTTTTGGTACTATCTGCAGCGCAGCGAGGTAGTGCCGAAGGTTGAACTACTGAAGAACGTCCCGGTGTCCATTATATCGCTAAAAGAGCGAACCGCGCCCCTTGTGCGGGTAAGTGCCCGTGAGCGTACGGTAGCGGTTGATTTTTCCCATATTCTAACGGATGGAAACGGCGGGATGCGCTTTCTGATGAGTCTAGCCGCCGAGTACGTACGCCAGTCCGGTAGTGAGGTAGAGCAGCACCCCGCAGTATTGGATCCGGATGTACCTCCGGATCCCGAAGAGTTTGAAGATGCCCACCGAAGAAACTTTGAAAAGGGGACATTGCAGCCCGAAGGTCTACGTCCTGCCTACCATATTCCCGGTAGACCCTTCAAAACCCGTCGTTTTCGGGTATTAAAGGCGACTATGCCGGTGGACAAACTGCTGCAGCTTGCCAGGCAACGGAAGGTAACCCTGACCGAGTATTTGGTTTCCACGTACATGTACAGTCTTATCCAAATTTACAAACAGGAACAGCGGGGGCGGAGCATCGTCCGTCCGCGACGGAAAAAGGAGGGCTCGATTTTGCGTATGGAAGTGCCGGTGGATATGCGACGCTACAAGCCCTCCCGGACAATGCGCAACTTTTCCCTGTATATTTCCCCGGAAATAGACTTGAAGCTTGGCGACTATGACTTTGCCGAGGTATTAAAGCATATGCACCACACCATTCAGCTGCTGAAAAATGGAAAGCAATTGGGACGGCAACTGTCGCGAAATGTAGGGTCGGAGATGAACCCCTTTGTACGCTTTTCACCGCTGTTTGTGAAGGATATGGTTACGTCCTTTCTCTACGCCCGCTTTGGGGAGGCGCTGCACTCCGGGGTGTTGTCGAACCTGGGTCCCGTACAGGTCCCACCGGCACTGGAGGAGCGGCTGGAGGGAATGCATTTTGACCTGAACCCGAACCATGTCATGAAAAAAGCCTGCGGAGTGCTGTCATTTAAGAACCAACTGGTGGTCTCGTTTACCAGCGTAATCGAAAGCAGAGAGCTGGAGCGGATTTTCTTTACCCATCTTACCAGCCGGGGAATTCCAATTACCCTCGAGGAGTTTTAAGTATGTCCATCTGTAAAAACTGCGGAGTAGAGGTCGAATCAAATTATAACGTCTGCCCCCTGTGCGGGGCTGAATTGGGACCTGAGGCGGCGGAATCTGAGGTAGCGGGGGCTGAAACAGCGGAGGTCGACCTGGAGTCGGTCGAAAACCACGCGGCTATAGAGGCCCATGACGAAAAGGTTCGTATACTGTTCCAGGAGGTCTTCGGGTTTATTGCCCTGGCTGCGGCGGTGGTCGTATTTGCTACCGACTTTGCCTATGGAATGGAAATTACCTGGTCCCGGATTCCCCTTATCTCCATTGGCTATATCTGGCTGAGCATATTCATGATTCCCCGTCTAAAACCTATCCCCTACCTGCTGCCGGTAGCCGAACTGCTGACCACCGCCCTGTTTCTCTACGCCCTGGACCTTTTCACAGGAGGCCGAAACTGGTTCTGGGAGTTGGCTTTTCCGACAGTAGCGGCTTTCGGCCTTCTTCTGCTGCTGACTGTCTTTATTATCCGGGTGTTCAAGCTTTCGGTGTTGGGCGGGCTGGCCGCAGGCCTGATCAGTGCCGGGCTGTTCACCCTCTGCCTCGAGGCAATTCTTAATAGTTTTCTGCACGAGCAGATATGGGTAAGTTGGTCCCTGGTAACCGCCGCTTCGGTTATTCCGATTATCGCTTTTTTGGTGAGTTTTGAAAAACGGCTGAAAAAACGGGGCTCTAACTTGCAAAAACACTTCCATGTATAGCTATTTTTAGAAAATGCTCTTGTTACAGACACTTATTACAGACAATAGGCCGGCGGACGAGCTGCCTGGGCAGCCCCCTTCCGCCCTTTCAGCGCCCGGTGAGTACTTCCTTGGCCCACTGCAGCTGCAGAAAAAAATCCCCCTCTCCCCCGAGGTCAGGATGGTATAGTTTACTGAGGCGGCGATAGTTGCGGGCGGCGGCCTGCAAATCTGGTTGCAGCCCGAAGGTGTTGTTCTTCTGGGGAAGGCATTCCAGTACATAGGAGGCTAACAGCTGTTTGGTCGTTAGCTCATCAAGCTCCCGGTAGCGCTGTTCCAAGCGCTGCAGATGTGCACTGAAAAGGGCAATCCACTCGGTCCGGGTAAAACTGCTGTATTCATTTACCCGTTTTTTTGTAGTGGGGAAAAGATGTACTGTCCACACCGGAAAATTATCAGCCCGGTTATATTGCTGTTCAAATGCCGCCAGGTACTTAATAAAGGCCAGTGTGTCCGGGGGTAATCCGCGCATTTTATCGGCGATATAGCGCATTTTCTGTTCCTGCTTTTGCCTGCGCTGCTCAAGATAGTCCTGCTTAACCCTGAGAAATAGCGGAAAAAAGGGATCCCGCGGAAGTTGGTACGTACGGTAAAAGTTGTTCAGGTACTCCGGTTTAATTACTGCACGCTGAAGCAGACTGTAACAGCGGCGGTTGATTCTGAGGTTCTGCAGGCGGGCAGAGCTTCGGTAATGCAGGAGCATCTCCTCGTAGAATTGGCTTTTTTGCAGACTCTTCGGCTGTTTTGACAGGAGATATCCGAGACTGTAGTTTTTTAACCGGCGCCGTTTTCTTCGCATAGTACATTATTACTGTAGCCTTTTATTCCAAATGGTTCAAACTAAAAAGTAAACCTGTTTTGAAGAGCGTTGATTTTTCATTCTTGTGAAATTATAGTTAAAAGTGTAATTTTGAGTTCAGGAGGGTTCTACATGAAATACCCGACTAATGCACAGCTGGTTACCGCGTTACAGCAGGCGGTTGAGATGCATCATTCTTACGAGAAGGTCTACCTGGGCGGAAAGCGTGATACCCTATGGTCCGGTTTTTATGCGGCCTATGTATTGGGACGCTGCGGCAATTTTCTCCCTGCGGAGAAGGTGGCCGAGGAGCTTGACAAGGTACCTGCTGGTAGAGATTGGTCAATTAACGGGGCCAAGGCATTGCTGGAAGTATTGGACCGCAGCCTTGAATCGGCTAAGACCGGGCAGGAGGCAAAACCTACAGAAGAGGCAAGTCGGCAGGAGACTATGTATGTGTGTCCAAATTGCTTTACCGCCGCTGACGCGCCGGGAGAGTGTTCGGTCTGCGGGCATCAGCTTTATGAGTTTAAGCCCGGTGATGTAGACGATCCTTGTCGGTGTCCGGTAATTAACGACCGGGGCGAAGTAGTGACCCATGCGCCTTTATGGTGGCTCAGGAGTGTAGCTCCGGAGCTGGCCGAGCGCATGGAAAACGATAGAAAACGGAATGAGCAGAAATAAACAGAGATTGGAGAAAAAAATGCAGACGGAAAAACTGATAGTAATCGGATCCGGACCGGCGGGGCTGGCGGCAGCGCTGTACACAGGTCGGGCAGGATTGAATCCCTTGGTTCTCAGCGGCTTAGAAATGGGGGGACAAATTTCGCTTACCTATGATGTAGATAACTATCTCGGCTTTCCGGAGGGAACTACCGGTCCGGACTTAATCGAGCTTATGACAAAACATGTGGGCAAATTTGGTGCAAGGCTGCAGTTCGAAGAGGTTACCCAGGTTGACCTTAAGAGCGGCCCTCCCTTTCAGGTTTCCACCCATGCCCAGCAGTATCAAGCCGAAGCAGTGGTAGTGGCTACCGGGGCCTCTCCGAGGCGGCTGCAGGTTCCCGGCGAAGAGAAGTATATCGGCCACGGTATTTCCTTCTGTGCCACCTGTGACGGCTTTTTCTTCCGCGATAAGGACGTACTGGTAATCGGCGGCGGAGATAGTGCGATCGAGGAGAGTCTGTTTTTAACAAAGTTTGCCAAGCGGGTGCGGGTGGTCCACCGGCGCGATCAACTGCGGGCCGGAGAACAGCTAAAGCGGGCGGCCTACGAACATGATAAAATCGAGTTCGTATGGGACACCGTAATAGAAGAGGTTCTGGGCGAAGATAAAGTAACCGGGGCAAAGGTTAAAAATGTAAAAACCGGTGCAGTGTCTGAGCTAGAGACCGATGGCATTTTTATATTTATCGGTCATTATCCCAATTCAAAACTCTTTCAGGGACAGTTAGACATGGACAGCGAGGGGTATATTACTACCGACAAACGGATGATGACCAATATACCGGGGGTGTTTGCTGCGGGAGAGATTCAGGACAAACTGTACCGCCAAATTGCCACCTCCGTCGGCCAGGGCAGCGGTGCCGGGATTATGGCCGATCGCTGGCTGCATCGTATGTAGCCAGCGAATGCCGGCAGTACTACCAGGTATAGTAGCGAATAGGGGGGTAAGCCTTCCAGACCGCCATTGCCAGGGGAGTTCCGACCAAGATTCCGGCCACATTTTGCAGTATATTCCCGGGTATTTCTGTGGCGGCGGCTGCAAATCCAACCATCAGCCCTCCGGTCAGAAAGTAGATTCCTCCCATTACCAGGGTGCCCAGCACAAAAGCCAGTAAAAGCGATACTATTCCCGGTTTCCGGGGAACCGGGGTGGAAGCTTTATGCTGCTTCGAGGGCGCATGAAGTTTGCGTCCGGTGTTGATAACCAATCCAATGGCCAGCCCCTGCAGACCGTGGGCTAAAAAGGTGAAAGGGGCCCATTGCGCATAACCGGCCAGCAGGTCGGCCAGGGCGGTTCCCACTCCTCCGGTGATCAGGGCGGTAATCGGTCCAAATATGATTGCGGTAAAGAAAATGGCTACATCGCCAAAGTTGATATATCCCCGGGTTGGGGCAATGGGAATTCTGATAACGTAGGTGAATAGGGCTGTTACGGCAATCAGAATTGCCAGTGTAGCTATTCTAAAAGCTGGCAGCTGCATAAAGCTCTCATTTTTTTCGGTTTCCATAATGCACTCCTTCTGTTTATCTATTTATATTGTACAAAAAAATCTGGGAATGTACAGTATTTTGTACTATAAAAACAAAAAGAGTACTAAAAATAGTAGTACAATTATAAATATAACCACTTGGTGTACTACTCTTTTAAGAGGCAGGAGACTGCGGTAGGAGGTCCGAGGGTTGTGACGTCCGAAGCCACGGCTTTCAAGGGCCATGGAAAGGCTGGGGATACCTTTAATCGAGTGTATCATCACTGACACCAGGGTAGGAAAAATATGGGAGAATTTTTTGATGGGATGAAATTTCCGGCGTCCCTCCGGCACCGGGCGTCGCAGGGCATGGGCATCTTCGATATTTCGGTAGAGCTGTAGCAGAGAGGGGATATAGCGGAATGCAATGGTTACTACCAGAGCCCCGGAGTAGGGCAGTCCGAACCAGCCCAGGGTAAGAATAAAATCATCTATAGTGGTGGTGCGAAAGAAAAGGAAGAATGCAGAGGTTATGCCGCTGAAGCGAACAATTAGGGTGATGGTCTCTCGAAGACCTCCCTCGGTAATCCGAAGAAAACCTCCTAACTGATACAACTCTCTGCCGGATTGGTGGAAAGGAGGGGTTAGTATCGCTATCATCAGCAGAAGCGGCCAAATAGTCTTGAGCGGCTGCAGTACCTGCCCCAGGGATAGCCCAGCCCAAATTAACAGCACCAGAGTCAGGTAATAGACTGCTAGAGCGGCTATACTGACCGGAAGGATCAGTGCTATGACCCATAAGATCAATAGTAAAAACTTCAAACGAGGATCGGCTTTATGGATAAAGGAGTTTCCGGGCTGATAGGTGCCGCTTATCATGAGTCGGCCTCCGGTTTTAGGCGTCCAGCTTCCATACGAAGTATCCGATTGGAGTAGTGCTGGGCCAGCTCGGCATCGTGGGAGATAATCAGCAGGGCCCGATCGGGAGATTTGAAGGCATCTATCAGAGCAGCAAAGTCTTTAGGACTGATGCCGGAGTCGGTCTCGTCAAATATACATATGGGACGCTGCAGCAGCCAATACGTAGCTGCCTGCAGCCGCTTCCGAGTACCGTAGCTCAGCAAAGTAGGAGAAGTCTCGGCAGGGGGGAGCCGAAAGTTTTGAATAGCACTCTGAACCAGGGTGGTAACCCTTTCACGGCTGAGCCCCTTTTCTTTCAAGCCATAGGCCAGCTCTTCTTCAATAGAGGGGAGGAATATCTGGTAATCCGGGTTCTGAAACAGATACGCCGCTGAACTGCGCAAAAGCTCTAATGCTGCTGGGCCGTCGGCCCTACCAGGCAAGCTGATAGCTCCCTGTTGGGGACTGTACAAGCCGCAGAGCAACTTGGCGAGGGTGGTTTTCCCGCAGCCGTTAGGCCCTGCCAGGGTAAGCGTTTCGCCTGCCCTCAGCACAAAGTGATCAATTTCGAGTGAGAAGTCGGTAAGCCCCGGGTAGCGGAAGCTCAGGGCTTCAGCCTCCAGCAGCACCGGTCCGGCGTCTTCCGCTTTCCCTCCGGGCTCTGCCTTTGTCTCCGCAGCTTTGTCCCCAGCCCCAGTCTTGTCCTTAGCTACGGCCGGGGCGGCCGGCAGCAGGCGCAAGCCGTCCCGTTCTGCAATCCGGTCAATTGCCTCCGCTTCGCTGTGCAGCCGACCTTGGGAAAGTATTGCCCGGTGCTGCTGCTGAGGGTCCGTAGATGAAGAAGGCATCTTTGAAGTGAACAGCAAGACAGTACTGTTCTGCTGTGTAAGGTACTCCAGGAGGGCCTGCCGCCACTGGGAATCCATCTCGTCGAGAGTCTCATCTAAGACCCAGACCGGGGGAGCAACCGCTGCCAAAACCGCACACAGGAGCCGTTTTTTCTCTCCGCCCGATAGAGTGGCGGGGTTTCTTCCGGCCTTCTCCTCCAGCCCAAAACGGGCGAGTTCCCGTTCTACCCGCTCGGCGATAGCAGAGGGAGCGTACCCTAATGATTCCAGGGGATAGGCAATTTCCGAATCGACTCTGGTGGTCAAAATTTGGTCATCCGGATTCTGGAAAATGGTACCAATTATTTCGATCATATCCTGGGGACGAAGTTCGCGGACATTTTTCTCGAAAAGAGTAAGCTGCCCCTCTAAGCTGCCGCCGGTGTAGCGCGGCACCAGTCCGGTAAGAATACGGCTTAGGGTGGTTTTGCCCGATTCAGGAGCACCGATAATTGTGTGGAGCTCCCCCTGATGGATACTGTAGTGCAGGTTATCAAATAAAGGTGGCTCCGAAATCTGACTATCCGAATAGCGGGGATAGGTGAAAGTGAGGTTATGTATTTTTATAAGTGTTTTCATGAACTCCTGCCGGTGTCAAAGTATACAGGAAAGGCCGGCCTCTGGGAACAGAGCAGGTCAAGTCCAGGAGAGTGCTAAGATAAGCCGTAGTAGCTGAGAATGAACGGTTTTATATCTAGCAAAGATTCAGGGGTGGGGATTTTCGCGGCGAGCTGCTTGGCCTGGGATGAGATGAGAAGAAAGGGTACCGGATTGAGGGTGTGATCGCCTATGTACATGTCCTCCGCATTCCCGTGGTCACTTATTATCAGAACGTCAATTTGTTCCTTGGACTGCTCCCGAATGGAACGCGCGAAGGCGTTGATATTGGAAACACAGTGGCGGATAGCAGCTGCCTTGCGGGCATGACCATAGGTGTCGGTTAAAAAGTATTCAAAAAAAACAAAATCATGGCGCTTGAAAATGTTGAGTATGTGGGAGGCGGCGCGCTTGGGAGCTATCGGGCGAATGTGAAATCCGCGGTCCTTTAACATCTGGTTGGTTATATCGGCGAATACCGCCCGCCGCAGCCGGTAGTCCTTATAATAGCGGAAGGGTACCCCGGCGGCCTCTATTGATAGGGTGGAGACGGGGAACATATTTTTTCGGCGTTTCCTGCGCACCGTAAAGTAGTTGTGGGAATAGAGGTTGGCACTGGTTACGCGCACTCCATTCTGAGCCAGGTTTTTCAGCACTCCGTGTTCGGCGATTATGGGTAGCAGTTGAGCGCCTGGAAAGGCCTGTTGGTGGTAGCCCAATTCCCGGGCGGCGTTTATTCCGGTCATGAAACTGGTCTGCCCGGTTGCGGACTGGGGCCTGCCTGGTACGCCTAAAGTTGCATCAATTGGAAGCAGCAGCAGCTGAGGCGTGCGTATAGGTACCTGCTCCGAATGAAAAGCCCCAGGCCCGATAAAGGGATCACCTAAATGAATAAGCGGGTTCTGTTCCGGATCGTTACTGCCGATGCCTACCCCGTCGATGAAAAATAAGAAAAGCTTAGGTTTACCCACTATAGAACCTCCTTGCCCTCTAATGTAAGTTTGAAAAGGAATTGCTTCAAGTCAGACACTTTCAAAATCAGCTTAAAAAGCTTTGATTTTTGAAACCTCCTTTAGTACATTAAACTTCCAATGTGCGCATAACAGGAGGCAGAAGGTATGCAGATAGGACCATTTACTATTCCCTTAGTGCTCATCAGGGCTTTGGCAGCCCTGGGGGCCGGCTATGTTCTGCAGCGGCTGGTGCAGGGTCGTTACAAAAGCGCCGGACGCCTTTTCTGGGATATTTTGTTCGACATGATACTGGCAGGCTTTCTTTTGTGGAAGGTTGCGCCCCTGTTTCTGGACCCCTCACTTCTCTGGACCGATCCCATGGCCGCCCTATACCGCCCCGGAGGACAGCTGGGGCTTCTATTGGGTATTCCGGGGGCGATTCTGCTGGCGGTGGTGCAGCTGCTGCGACGCCGTCCGCTGCCGGAGCAGTTTTTCAGAGTGGCCGGACTCACCCTGGCAACTGCGGCCCTGGTTTTCGTGCTCGCCGGAGTAGTGGAAGATCAGTTCTTTCAAACAGGACCCGGCGCTGGAACAGCCGGCAGTGGGGTAGTCGGCAGCCAGTTCGGAAGTGAGGCAGATGGTGGTGCCGGAATTCGCCCACTCCTGATGGATTTAAGCACAGCCCTGGAGGGGCACGGGCCTCCGGTAAACCGACAGGCCGATTTTATGGTAATAAACGCCTGGGCTAGCTGGTGTCCCCCTTGCCGCGGTGAAGTCCCGGAATTAATTGCATTTTATAATAATATTGAAGGCACAAATATAGAATTAGTAGCCCTGAATATGAGCTCAACTGAAAACTCAATGGCGGATGTGAGGGAGTTTGTAGAGAATAACTCTCTGCCATTTCCGGTGCGCCTCGACCCGGAGGGGGAGCTTGGCCGGCGTTTGGAAATTGAGAATCTACCTACTACAATTATAATAGGTCCGGAGGGAAATGTGATAGCACGGCGAAGCGGGGTTATAGACCGTTTCTGGCTGCGGACCCATACTCAACGATAAGCTTGAAACCGGGAGGTTGGCAATGAATGAGGGAGTAACCGTACAGATGAACACCGATCCGCAGGTGGTGGATATGGCACTTGGCCATCCCAGCCCCGGATTGCTGCCCTTGGATTTGATGCGGACGGCGGCCCAACATCGCTTTGACCAGGCAGACCCGTTGATTCTGCAATACGGCCACGAGCAGGGGGATATTGGGTTTCGCACCGAGCTGGCCCGCTTCCTGGAGCGATGGACCGGAGGGGTTGTAGCCCCGGAAACGCTCATGGTAACCGGCGGAGTTTCTCAGGCCATTGCCCTGCTGTGCAGTCTATACACCAAGCCCGGTGATGAGGTAGTGGTGGAGGACCCCACCTATTTTCTGGCATTGCGCATATTTGCCGACTTCGGCCTAAAGGTAACCAGCCTTCCGGGAGACTCGGAGGGGCTGGTCCCAGAGGCGCTTGAGGAGTATCTGCACACAAGAAATTCCGCTGTTCCCCTGCGTTTTCTCTATACAATTCCGGTGTTTCAGAATCCTACCGGTAAAACCCTCTCTGCAAAGCGCCGGCAAAGGTTAATTGAACTGGCAGAGAAGTACGAGCTTCTGATTGTAGCCGATGAGGCGTATCAGCTTTTGGCGTATGAGGTAAGCCCGCCCCCGCCAATGGCCTGCAGCGCCTCCTCCAAGGTCATCTCCCTAGGCTCTTTCTCTAAAATCCTGGGGCCTGGTCTGCGGCTCGGCTGGCTGCAGGCTGGATCGGGGCATGAGACTGAATCGGAGCACATTAAAAAGCTTATCGGTTGCGGTATGCTGGACAGCGGAGGCGGGCTGAATCCCTTTACCTCGTCAGTTGTCCGCAGTATGTTTCAATCCGGTAGTATGGATCGGCACTTGGACCGTTTGATCGATGTGTACGGGCAGCGAATGAAGGTGCTGTCCCGGAGTATTTGGACTGAGCTGCCAGAGACTGCAGAGTTTGTGCATCCGGGGGGCGGCTATTTTATGTGGATAAAACTGCCGGATGGAGTGGATACCAATACCCTGAAGAAGACGGCCCGTTCATATAAGGTAAACTTTATCCCCGGCAGTCGTACTTCTCCCCGGGGCTCGTTTCAGCAGTACTTGCGACTGAGCATATCCTACAATGATGAGGTGCGGCTCCAGCTTGGTATGCAGCGCTTAGCCGAGGCTCTCAAAGGGGCCACTGAGAATTCACAATAAACTCCAGTTTAGGCTTGTGTTTGCTGTAGGTGTTTCATATGCTTTTTGTAAGGAGGTCAGCCGTGCGAAATTTAATTATATATGTGACCTTGCTGCTTGCCGCAGTTCCATTTGTGTGGGCGGGGGGAGCGCAGGAGGTTACCCCTCAGCAGGCCGACGACGGGTATAAGCTTATCACCACCGACGAGCTTGAGTTCAAATGGATGCTCGAGGACGAAAGTCTCAAGGTAGAGGTAACCGCACCAACCACCGGATGGGTAGCGGTTGGATTTGATCCCAGCCGTGCTATGAAGGATGCCGATTTCTTATTCGGTTTTGTAAAAGATGGAGAGCTGAATATCAGCGACCATTTTGGAAGCGGTGCCTTTTCTCACGAAGCGGATACTGAACTCGGTGGTACGGATGATATTATCTCCGCTTCCGGTAAAGAGGCCGACGGCAGTACTACTTTGGAGTTTACAATACCTTTGAATTCCGGAGATGAGTATGATGTCGATTTAAATCCGGAGCAGGAACATACAGTGCTGTTTGCTTACGGACCGGATGGGGCAGACGATTTCTCCACAAAACACAGCTTCCGCACGAAAGTCAATTTGCAGTTCTAATGGGGCCGGAAGGAACGCTCACTCACACCAGAGCCTTCTTCAGTCTGAGCTTACTGCTGCTTGTCTTCCTGGGTGGAGTCTATACAACAAGCGCCCAGGAAGAGCCGGGCGGGCAAGTTAAAAGCTCAAATGCCCAAAGTAAGGCGGCTGATCAAATACCCTCGCTTGAAGAGTGGAACCGTCAGCGGGTAAACATTCAGAAAAACGGGATGTATGTGCTCGGCTCCTGGGCGCTGGGTAATTTTGCCGTCAGCGGTTACTGCATGACCAAGAGCCGGGACCGCAATTTCTATTTTCATCAGATGAACGTATTCTGGAACGTGGTTAATCTTGGGATTGCCGGAATTGGGTATGCGGGAGCTCTGCAGAGTCCTTTAGGACTTGGTTTGGAGCGGACGGTTGAAGAGTATCGCAGTTTTGGCCGGATCCTCGGAATCAATGCGGCTCTGGATGTGGGGTACGTAATGACGGGCTTGTTTCTAAAGAGTAGGGGTAAAAAGTCCGATTCACATTCTGAGCGTCTGATAGGGTATGGTAATTCGCTGGTTCTGCAAGGCAGTTTCTTGTTTGTGTTCGATGTAACCCTCGCGTATATTAACCGTTACGCCCTGGCCAAGATGGGGGAGGCCTACTCGTTGGAGATTTCTGCTGTTCCGTGGGGGCTGAGGGTCCGCTTCGGCTGGTAGCAACAGCTGACTAAAGCTATTTACAGTCATGATCAATACCGATAACATACCATCGGGAGGACACCTCAATGAGCCCCGACACCGAACTGACCCGAATTCCAAACCGACTTATTACTCACTGTGTAAAGGCACTCGCTCAGTCAATGACAATCAGCGTTATGGTGGCGCTTGCTCGTAAGATTCTTCCAGACTATGACTTGTATCAGCGAACTGGTATCCCCCGTAGTGTAGCCGTCCCCAATATTACCGCCGCCCGCCAAATTCTAAAAGATGTAATTGCGCATCAGGCATTTCTAGATTTTGTACTTCTGTTGATTAAAACCAGTGACCAGGGCCATATGGGAAGGCGTTATGCGATACCTTACCTGCGTCAAATTATTAATGGGGTAATCGACCTCGGATATGTGTACGATTCCGCTAACGACATGTTTGTAGAGAACCCGCAGCTTCGGCGAACCCGCAATTGGGGAACCCTTAAAAGCGGACACTCCTACAATTTTACATTTCTGAGGCTGGATATAGCGGGGAACTCCCAGCTGGTCAAGGACTGTGAAAATTCGGATATTCAGCAATCTTATGAGGAATTACGAGAAATTGTACAGATTGCAGTAAAGAAGCGTAACGGTCGTATATGGGGATGGGACGGCGACGGCGGATTAGCGGCCTTTTTTTACGGCAACAAGAATCAGAGTGCGGTCCTTACCGGCATGGAAGTGCTGCACGAGTTGTTTCTATACAATTATACCCGAAACCCCCTCAGCCGTCCGCTTGAGGTTCGTACAGCGGTTCACAGCGGTACTATGGATTATTCCGAGAGGGAAGAGGATATTCGCACGTCGGAGGTAGTAAAACAGGTTGAAGAGCTTGAGCATGACTATACAAAACCGGGTGAGCTGTCCTTAAGCGAAGTGGTGACAATGATGCTTGACCATCTGCTGTTAAGCCGTCTGGAAGAGAAGAAGGTGCGGGGCAATCGCAAGTACTACGTGTACCGAAGCGGGGCAGCTCTATGACAGAAATTTTCTTAGTGTCAGATGATTCCGAACTTACCGGGGCCTTTCAGCCGATTTCAAAGTCGAAAAAATATCATTTTGAATGTATCAGCTGGAGTGAGTGGAATAAAAGAGATATTGTGACTGGGAACCAGCTTATCTACTTTAATATCTCTGATTCTTCAAAAGCGGAATTAAAAACACGGTTGAAGTCTGCCGAAAATTTATCTTGCCCATGGGGGATAGTAGACAGCAGCAGCCGGATCGAGGACATCGCAAGCCTGTTTCATAATGGATGCTGTGATTATATAGATACCACCCGTCTTTCGACAGTAAAAGTTGCCCGTATTGGCCGGGCACTTGCCTTTTCTCATGAGCGAAGCAGCGCTCCCCTTTCTGCGGAAACCCGAGCTTCGAAAACAGCTTCATATTCCGGCAAGCCCGCAAAAAATTGGAACGATGTGGTTCAAGGAAAAGAATACACCTTCTGTTTTATGTATGTAGAGTTACTGCCCTCGAAAGAGTGGAGCAAGAAAGCGGGAGACACTCACCAGGAACAGATGCAAACTGCCTTTCATGATATGATAGAGACCCAAGCAGATAATTATAATGGAAAAATTTGGATGTGGAACGAATGGAAGGGCTTGCTGCTGTTTCCTTTTGACGGGAAAGAGTGTGAAGCGTCGGTGTTAGCTACCCGTTTGCTCATAAACCGGCTGATATTAAGTATTGAGGGCGGCCCGTATCATACCCTATTGAACTACAAAATAGCCATGCACATCGGCTCTACAGTGTACCAGGAGCGTGGAAATACCGGTACAATTGTAGCTGATGATATTAATTTCATTTTTCATCTTGGCAGCAAGTACGCCGACCCAAACCGTCTATATGTAAGCTCTCAGGTTCGCGATGCGATTCGCAGCGATCTCCAAAACCTCTTCCGGCGGGAAGGGCAGTTCGAGGGTCAGTCTATCTATACCTTCGATTCCTCTTTTTAAGGATTTATTTGACTTGCTGAGTCTTTCCTTTGTATGTTTTCTAGAGGATGAAGGAGGATTCGAGATGATAAATAGGGATCAAATTGAGTCGCTGATGAGTTATCGAAACGAAGAACATCCGGTGGTAAGTATGTATATAACCACCGAGTTACCCAAAAAGTTTCGGTCAAAATTGAACTCCATGATACGGGGGAAGCTGAAAGAGCTGAGTCAAACCTCCCGCTACTCCGGCAATGAAAAAAAGAACTTAGAAAAGCTCCTGATGCGAATGGAGGAGGTGTTAAAAACGCGGACTAACCGCTATGAAGGCACTAAAATGATTGCCCTGTTTGCTAACACCACTGGGCTGTGGGAAGAGTTTGAGCTGCCTGTTCAGTACCCAAATCAGGTTAGAATTGAGACAGATCCATACACGCGGCCTCTGACCGCAGCGCGCGATCAATTTGCACGTTTCTGCATCTTGATAGGTAACTCCCATAAGGCAAAAGTATACGCTCTTACCGCAAACCAGCTGTCTGAGGAGCAGGATATATTTACTGAAGAGGAAATGGAAGGCGCCACTGACGAGGCCCTGCAGGGCTTTGGGGAGCAGCGTCTCCAGCGTAATATCCGTGACCATATGAATAAGCACGCCAAAAAAATAGCAGAAGCGGCCTTTCAAGTGTTTAATAATGGAAGATTCGATTATTTACTTGTGGCCTCTCCCAATGACCGGGAACTGCGCTTACTAAAAGATAATTTACACAGCTATTTACAGAGACATTTGATTGGTGAGTTCAAAGCGCGACCTGAAGAGAAAAAGGAAGAGATACTCACTCGCGCACGTGGGGCTGCCTCTGAGTGGGAGCAGTCTCAGGAGTCAAAGCTGCTCGAATTTATTGAGTCCGAACAGTATGAAGGTGGACAAGCCACTGTAGATGTTGGACCAACCATCAAGGCTTTGATGAACGGGCAGGTCCACACCTTAGTTGTACAGGAGAGTTTCTCGCGCCCCGGGTATCAGTGTAGCAACGACCATTATCTTGATTTAGCCAAAAAAAACTGCCCCCACTGTGGTGAAGAGCTGCAGCCTGTGGAGGATGTTATTGATGAAATGGTAGAGGAAACCCTGCGACAGAACGGAGAAGTGCATTACCTGCAGTACTATCCCGAAAAACTTGATGAAAAAGGGGTGGCAGCCCGGTTGCGTTTTGTAATTTAAGGAAAGCGCTTAAAGCCATCTTTGAAACCACTCTGCCGATTCTCTAATCATTGTTTGAGTAGTCTGGTGCCCGGTATCGCGAAAGGTTTTCATACGCAGTTGCCGGGCATCGGTATATTGATGCGTAAGAGAGGTGTGGAAGGTACGCACCGGGAGAATCGGTATAATCGTGTCGTCCTCCGAATTGAGCAGCAGCAGGGGAAAGTCCCTGAGTTTCAAAGCTTGGGGCAGCGGTTGAGAGCCCTTTACCCGGTTTATCTTGGATTGTGGATATGACTGGTAAAATTCCGGGTTTTGCAGCTTACTGTTGTCGATAATGCTGCCGAAGTCGGGCGTGGAAATGATGCTGACCGCAGCCCGGATTCCTTCTCGTCCATACCTTGCGAGGTATTCATATACAATCATACCGCCCATGGAGGTGCCCTCCAAACCACAGCGGCTGCTATCGACAATCGATGATTGTGAATAGTGCTGTATAATAGAGTCGATCTCTGCAGCGGTTTCAGTAATAATGTCAAATAAAGACTCCGCTTTCTGGTTGTAGGTAAGAGCTGCAAAAGTGCTGTCCTCTCGCTCTCCGTGGCGTACCGCATCGGGCATCACCACAAAAACTCCTTGTTGGGCAATGGCAAGGGCATTCTGCAGCTTACGCTCTTTGCTGCTGTCAAAGCCATGGAAGACGATTACCAGCGGCAAGGGCCTTAGGGATGCCCGTTGTTCGACTGCCGGGTACATTTCCAAAACGGGAATCGAATGTATTTTAGTACTGTGGAGGGTCAGAGTATTCATGCTTTCAAATATAACTTGAAGATCCCCAAAGGTACAACCATGGTTCGAATTGAAGTGCTGACCCATAGCACTCTTACGCTCTTGAAAAAAGCTCCCGTATTCTTCACTCTATGAATTATGCCTATGTTTCAAAGCTATACCGCAACACAGCTATTTGAACCGATCGTGGAAATCCTTGAAGAGCATGTACAGGGCCTATCGGAGCATAAACTGCTGTATGCTCTTAGCGACCGGGGTTTTCTAGAATTTAACCCCCAGTTGCTTTCGGAAGAACTAAGCCTTTTTCAAACCCATTTTTTTCTGTTTCATGTGCTGTATCGTCTGCGGGACCTGCTGCATGAACAGCAGCGATATGAACTGGAGATATTCTGTTTAGAGATTCGTCTGAAGCCTTATAGAGATGCTGCCGCACAGAGCCAGGGGCTTGCACAACTCGACCCTTTGAGGGAATACTATCTCGATTTAAAACAGCTTCATGAAACCGATGCTGCCGAGGTTGGGCAAATGCTGAATGGTTTTTACCAGAGGCTGGAAGCATATGAGCAGCGACGGGAAGCTTTAGAGGTTATGGGCTTGGAGGAGCAAGTAAATATACATATAGTTCGCCGGCGGTATCGGGCTTTGGTAAAGCAGCACCATCCCGACCACGGGGGAGACCGCGAAAAGTTCCATGCGGTAGAGAATGCGATGGAGCATTTAAGCCGCCTCTATGAATAGAATCTTAATTAGTGTAGGTTACTACGTATGAGCGAAGAACAAATTACCACAAGCTGGCTAGAGCGCCATATAACTCTGCATACCCATGATACTAAGCGAGAAGAAATTACTTCTGGACTGGTACACGGAGCCGGCGTGATTCTGTCTTTAATTGCACTGGGCCTACTTATTCAGAAGGGACTGCAGGCGAACAATCCGACTATTCTGACAGGTTACGTTATTTACGGAGTAGCGATGACTCTCCTGTACCTCTCCTCGACCCTGTATCACTTTGTACCGATATCGAACACAAAACGGGTGCTCCGTATTTGTGACCACATGTCCATCTATATACTGATCGCCGGGACTTATACACCGGTTATGCTGAGTCTGGGAGGGTATTATCCCCTTTTAGCACTGGGCCTGGTATGGGCTATTGCCGCCGGTGGAATGGCCTTTAAGATTGTTTTCTGGGGCCGTATGCGGGTTGTGCAGATGCTCATTTATATTTTGATGGGATGGCTGATTGTACTGGTGTGGGAGCCAGTGGTTCAGCAGCTTTCACCTGAATTTTTTCGGATGATACTAACAGGAGGTATTATCTATACTTCCGGGACGCTGGTCTACTCAATGAAGAAAGTTCCCTACTACCATGCCATGTGGCATCTGTTTGTACTAGGCGGTAGTATCAGTCTGTTTCTTGCGATTTATCTATACCTGTAGCGCTTCTCTCAAATCGTTCTTGGTTTTGATTTTACATTTCTGTTGACAAAGTAGACCTGCCGGGCCATGCTTTTTACTATGTGTGATACTTTTGTAAGAAATGCAGGAATACAGGCCTCCGGTCAGGGACGTGCAAATTCAACTGCCCTGTTTGGAAAGAACTCCGACCGCCATCCAGACGAGCTGCAGATGCTGTTTGTGGGAAAAGCCGACTTGAATAAGTGGGAAGGTGAGTGTGAGCAAAACCTTGATAAGTATACAGATGGCCCCTTGATTGCCTTGAGACGGGTCTACGATCAATTTAGTCATCCGTATCAGGCGCTTATCTCCCGACCGATCTGGATGTGGGGTGGAGAGATGGGGCTGAATGAGCGGGGAGTTGCGATCGGTAATGAGGCCGTCTTCTCGCGGTGGATCAAAAAACAGGATAGGAACAATGGACTATTGGGGATGGATATGCTGCGCTTGGCTCTACACAATGCGGCTACCGCCAGAGAAGCTGTCGACATTTTATGCCGACTGATCGAGGGGGTTGGGCAGGGTGGAGACGGGGCCTACAAGGGCAGTCTCTACTACGATAACTCCTTTTTGATTACCGATCACCGCCAGGCGTTTGTACTGGAAACAGCTGCGCAGCACTGGGCTGTAAAGCCCGTTACAAGCGATGCAATCTCTAACTGCTATTCAATCCAGGACGATTTTGAAGGGAGTGACCAACTTACCTCCCAGGCAGCATTTCGTCCACACGGCGGCGGCGGAGCCCGGGGGAATCGGTTTTCATTTGCTTCGCATAACGAAAGCAAGCTGCACAGAATGGCAGCTCGTGGACGAGCTCGCCGCGCTCGTGCTCGGCAGCTGCTTGATGCCCAGGATTTTACCTTGTCAAGCGCTTTCAGTTTGCTTAGAGACCATGGGGGGAACTCCCGTCCTCGTAGGGGTATGAAGAATCTATGTATGCACTCGGGTCGCTTTATTAAATCGGAGACCACCGCTTCGATGGTTATAGAGTATAGCGAAAGCGGTCCGGTTGCATGGCTTACCGGAGCGCCCCACCCCTGCGTGGCTCTCTTTCAGCCATGGAGCTTTGGAGAGCCTTCCCTTTCTGCCGGCCCTGTGTGTACAGACTATCGGGAGGGCGAAGAATATGCCGCTCAAATGATGGACATCAATCAAAAAATAAGCCGCAGCTACCCTCAGTTTGTGAAAGAACTTCAACCTGAGCGGAATCGTGTTGAAACGGTCTGCCGTGAATCTGTGCAGAAAGGGGCTGCCGAAGAGAAGCTTTCCAGTGCTATTCAGGGCTGCCATCAGGCTGCATTAGAGTATCTGCAGCGGGTGCAGGACTTTGCAGGTGAACATTCTTGAGAGAGGTCCGTCACCATTTTAGAAATTACATTTGTTATTGGTTTGGGTCCTTGCGATAGCCCTTAGTTTTGCTGCGCTCCTTTTTATGCTGCAGCCGGCGCTCATTGGCGGCTCTCGGAGGACGGGTGCGTTTGCGTCTTTTAGGGTGAGAAAGGGCCGACTTTATCAGAGACAGGGCACGCTGCTCGGCGACTTCGCGATTATGTGCCTGGCTGCGGGACTCGGAGGATTGGATTACCAATTCATTTTCAGAGTTCAGACGATTGGTGAGTTTATGCACTACCCGCTCTTTCTGACCCTCAGGCAGGGGCAGGGTTTCGATGGGGAGGTGCAGGGTCACTTTGGTGGCCGTTTTGTTCACATGTTGCCCTCCAGGTCCACCGGACCTGGAAAAATCCACTCGACCGTTGTTATGAATCCATTCTCGGAGAACTTCGCTTTCCATAGTTTCCTCTTACCTACAATATAACTACTGTTTCATCGATTTGAAAATCTGCTTTAACGCACTAATAAGCCATGCAAATGCCAGGCTGAAAGTAATAACTTCGGCAATGGGAAAGGCAAACCACAAGGCGCTTAGACCGAAAAATTCGCCAAGAATGTACATGCTAGGAAGCAGTATTCCAATGGTTCGCAGAATACCGATGAGCAAACTGGGAGACCCGCGTCCTATAGCCTGAAAAATATTTGCGGACATAATTGAAGGGCCCACAAATAAAAAACCGATGCTGATCCGCCGCATTGCGGTCACACCGATGCGAACCAGTTCGGGGTCGGAGTTGAACATGGTGATGAGTTGACGGGGGATGCTCTGAAAAATCAAAAAGCCAATGAAGGTAAAGCAGAAGGCGGTCGTTATTCCGATGCGGGCGGTTTGCTTCATCCGATCGGGATTACGGTTTCCGTAATTGTATCCGATCAGAGGCATCACCCCCTGACCAAGTCCAAAGACCGGCATGAAAATGAAAGATTGAAGCCGAAAGAATATTCCAAACACCGCAATAGCAGTAATGCTGTGACGACCGATAATTAGATTCCCCCCGGCCAGCATGACGCTGGCCAGAAGCTGCATGGCCATTGCCGGTAGCCCAACACGGTAGATTTCCCTAATTATCATAAAACTGAAACGGAAAGTCCTAAGATTCATTTTTATTTCATTTTTATCGCTAAAGAGAATCAGAATCACAAAGGTGCCTGAAATAATCCGGGAGAGAACTGTGGCAAGAGCCGCTCCTTCGACACCCATTTCAGGGAAGATCCAAAAGCCGAAAATGAGAAGGGGGTCGATGGTTATATTGAGGATTGCTCCGATCATCATGGTAAGCATCGGAATAAAGGTATTTCCTTCTCCTCTTAATATCCCGTTGAACAGCATAGGCACAAATAGCGCAATAGAACCGACCATGATGATTCGTATATAGTCTCCGCCCATCTTAATCAACAGAGGATCGTGGGTGAATAGGCTAATGAGGTTATGAGAGAAAAGCCAGCCAATCAGGGCAACCGTCGCTCCAAGAATTGCGGCAATGAGTACCACGTGGTCGGCAATTATTCCGGCCTTTTGGTGATCACCGCTCCCGAGGGTGCGGGAGATTAGGGAGGTGGCTCCGACACCGGTTCCAACCGCTAATGCAATTAGTACCATCTGAAGAGGAAAGGCCAGGGAGAGAGCGGAAAGGGCTTCCTTGCTTACATGACCGATGTAGATACTGTCAACTACATTGTAGAGGGCTTGAGTAGCCATACCAATTACACCCGGTATTGAGAGCTTTACAAGTAGGGAAAAGACCGGCTCGGTACCCAGCCGATTAGAACTGCGGTGTGCCTGCATGTGGCTGCTCCTTGGAGTTGGGAATGCAATTACAAATTGCAATTCGAAATTGCAGAAAAGATAAGCTGCTGCCTGCTGGAAAAGCATAGTCACTAATACTTTTACTGTCAACTGCGGTTATATCCGGGCAGTATCTGTGTTATGCATAGAACATATATTTGAAGTACAGTAGTGTAGAAAAGGTTAGAGTTAAAACATAAAAAACCACCAAAAAATGAATAATATCTTACTAAATAGTACTATAAGTCCCTTTTTACTGTAAAAATATGATATTAAATACTTGAATTTAATGAATCAATTGATTAGTATTCTAAGCATTAATATCCGTTACCTTTTAGGAGGAATGATGAAAAAGATTACGATTATAGGAATTGCCGTACTGATTTTCTTGGTTGCACCGGTGGCCGTGTTAGTGGCCGGGGGGCAGCAGGAATCCGACAACAGTATCAGTTTTGCTGGTTCAGGGGGATATCCTCCCTTTAACTTTGTGACCGATGAAGGCGATGTGATTGGCTTTGATGTGGATGTTGCCCAGGAGATTGCAAAACGTCTGGATAAAGACCTCGAGTACAAGACCACCGCCTGGGACGGGATTATCGAAGGACTGCGTGCCGGTCGATACGACGGTATTCTTGGCAGTATGGCTATAACCGAAGAGAGAGAGAAGGTAGTGGACTTTTCCGAACCTTATTACTATTCAGGACCACAACTGATTGTGCGAAAAGACAGTGATATCCGTGGACCGGAAGATTTAACTGCCGATTCTACTATTGGACTGGTAACCGGCACTACCTTTGAGCAGGACGCAGAGAAGCTGGGTGTGAATGTGAAGCTGTATGAGGATGATACCCAGACCTTGATTGAACTGCTGAACGGTCGGGTGGATGGAGTTTTGACCGATCGTATTGTCGGCTTAAACGCAATCTCTGAGTTAAGTCAGGGTAATAAGCTGACCCTGGTTGGTTCTACTCTGCGAACCGAGACAATGGGAATCGCCTTCCGCGATGATAATGATGAACTGCGCGAGCAGGTAAATACAGTGCTGTCCGTAATGCGTACTGATGGTACTCTTACCGGTATCAGCGAAAAGTGGTTTAACGGACAGGATATAACCGTGGAGTAAGATCTTGAGTGAAATAATACCTTGGGATTTTAGCGTTATCCCGGAAAAGTTTTTACTTTTCCGGGATGCGGCTCTTATGACGTTACAAATCACCACCTTCGGTATCTTAACCGGATTGGTGCTGGGGCTTGTGGTTGCCCTGGGAAAGCTTTCCCAACACAAGTTTACCTCTACACTTGCTTCGGCCTATATCTTCATCATCCGCGGTACACCGCTGCTGCTGCAGCTGTTTATCATTTATTACGGGCTGACCTCAATTGTAACGATTCCTCCCTTCCCTTCGGCGATTATCGCACTTGGGGTTCATAACGGGGCCTACATTGGTGAGATACTGCGCGGTTCAATCCAGTCGATACATTACGGCCAGATGGAGGCTGCGCGATCGCTTGGTATGACTCATCGCAAAGCGATGATTCGTATTATCCTGCCGCAGGCCTTTAAGCGGGCGGTACCGCCGTTAGGAAATCAGTTTATAATTGCACTAAAGGACAGCTCCCTGGCCAGTACGATTGCCGTATCGGAGTTGCTGCTGCGCGGACGGCAAATGGGCGCCTCTACTTTTATGTATATGGAGATGCTGATTATCGTTGCTATATGGTACCTGCTGATGACCACCGTTCTAACCTACGGGGTTCATCGATTGGAACAAAGGTTGAAGGTAAGTGATCATGACTAAATTAAAGGACCCGATTTTAAGGGTTGAGCATATAGAAAAATATTTCGGAGATCTGAAGGTATTGAAGGATATCAGTATCGATGTGGCCGAAAGTGAGGTAGTGGTGGTAATCGGGGCCAGTGGGTCCGGAAAAAGCACCCTGCTGCGCTGTATCAATTTCCTTGAGTATGCCCAGAAGGGAAATATTTATCTTGATGGAGAGCATATTAAGCCTCACAATAAGGTCTTAAATCGTATCCGTCAGGACGTGGGAATGGTGTTCCAGCATTTCAACCTTTTTCCCCATATGTCGGTGATCGGAAATGTGATCGAAGGTCCTATCCATGTAAAGGGTATGCCGAAATCTGCAGCCCGCGAGCTGGGTGTTCAGCTGCTTGAGAAAGTAGGGCTTGGAGACAAGGCCGAGGTGTATCCGGAAATGTTGTCGGGGGGACAAAAACAGCGGGTGGCGATAGCCCGTGCCCTTGCCATGCAGCCGAAGGTTATGCTGTTTGACGAGCCTACCAGTGCATTAGATCCTGAGTTGGTTGGTGAAGTAATTGGCGTAATGGAGGAGCTTGGAAAAGAGGGAATGACCATGGTAGTGGTAACCCACGAAATGTGGTTTGCAAAAGAGGCAGCCGACCGGGTTATCTTTATGGATGAAGGGGTTATTCTCGAAGAAGGGACCCCTGAAAAGATGTTCACCTCCCCCGAGCATGGTCGTACACAGGAGTTTCTGAGCCAGATTCTTCCACAGGAGCTGTAGCGGAGCTTTTGCATTCGCGGTTTAATGAAATTGGCCCTATGGGGAAAGGCAAAGGCTAGGCAAAGGCGGTTTTCAGAAGCTCCTGGGTGTATTCGTGCTGGGGTGCGGTAAAGATATCTGCCGCCGGACCCTGCTCAACTATTTTCCCAGCCCGCATAATAACTAATTCATGACAAAGACTTTTTACTACTTTCAGATCGTGGCTTATAAACAGATAAGTTAATCCGTGACGTTGCTGAAGGTTTCTCAGTAATTCAACCACCTGAAACTGAATTGACCTGTCGAGGGAAGAGGTTGGTTCGTCCAGTACTATAAAATCCGGTTTTAACACTAAGGCGCGGGCCAATGCTATCCGTTGCCGCTGGCCGCCGGAAAATTCGTTCGGGTACCGAAAGCGGGTATCCGGATCTAATCCCACCTCCTCCATGGCCGCGATTATAGAGGCTTCCCGCTTATGCTTGTTTACAATCTTATGCAGGTCCAGCCCTTCACCGATAATCTGTTCAACCGACATTCTGGGACTCAGGCTTCCATAAGGATCCTGGAAGATTATTTGAAGAGACCGGCGTAAGGGGCGCATCTGCTTTGCGGTAAGTTCGTGAATCGGTCTGTTACCGAACAGAATCGAACCGCTGCTCTGTTCGAGCCGGAGCAGCGCTTTTCCAAGGGTTGTCTTGCCACTGCCGCTTTCGCCGACCACACCCAAAGATTGGCCCCGCTTTACTTCCAGCGTAATACCATCTACAGCCTTGATATGTCCCTTGGTGATTCTGAAAAAACCTCTTTGGATAGGAAACCATACCTTGAGGTTGTCAATTTTTATTAAGGTCTTCTGCTCTCCCTCTGCCGGCAGGGGGGCAGTATCCAGTTCTGCATTGATTAGTGCCCGGGTGTACTCATGAGCAGGCTTGCTAAAAATGTGAAACTTGCGGGCAGTCTCGACAATGTGGCCATCTTGCATGACCGCCACTCGGTCTGCGATCTGTTTGACGATAGACAGATCGTGGGTAATAAACAACACCGACAGGTGCATCTCCCGCTGCAGCTGGGCGATTAGTTCAAGTATTTGGGCTTGAATTGTTACATCCAAGCTGGTAGTTGGCTCATCGGCAATCAACAGCCTAGGCTGGTTGATAAGAGCCATCGCTATCATGATCCGCTGGCGTTCTCCGCCTGAAAGCTGGTGGGGAAAGGCTTTGAGACGCTCCTGCGGGGCGTGAATACCCACCCGCTCCAGCCACTGCAGGGCGATTGGACGGGCCTTCTCCAAGCTAAGTCCCTGGTGGATATAGAGGGTCTCTGCTATCTGTTTTTCAATAGTGTGCAGAGGATTGAGCGAACTCATGGGTTCCTGGAAAATCATACCGATTTCATTTCCCCGTATATTCAAAAGCTGTTGCTCAGGTACCGACAGTAAATCCATTTTTGGTTCTGAGTGCAGGTAGATACGTCCGCTGGGATACTGCACATTGCCGGAGGGAAGTAGTCTTAGAATTGAGGAAGCGGTGACCGTTTTACCGGAACCGCTCTCGCCCACCAGAGCCACCGTTTCGTTTGCACCGATGTCAAGATCAACCCCGTGTACCACCTGATTAAGATCACTTCCGCGTCGAAACGCTACTCGCAGATCCCTTATAGAAAGCAAAGGGTCGGTAGATTCTACAGGTGTGTTCTTCATGGCATCCTTCATATAAATTTCGCTTAAACTATGCGGTTCGACGCGGATCGAAGGCATCGCGAACCGCCTCTCCGATAAATACTAGCAGCGCCAGCATAAGCGCTAATACCACAAAAGCCGATATACCCAGCCAGGGTGCCTGCAGATTGGCTTTGCCCTGGGCTAGTAGTTCGCCCAATGAGGGAGAGCCGACGGGCAGTCCGAAACCTAAAAAGTCCAGAGATGTGAGGGTGGTAATTGACCCGCCTAGAATAAAGGGCATAAAAGTGAGAGTGGCCACCATTGCATTTGGGAGTATGTGGCGGAACATGATCATTCCGTTTCGAAGGCCCAGTGCCTTTGCGGCCAGCACGTATTCGAAGTTCCGTCCTCGTAGGAACTCTGCGCGTACCACTCCCACCAGGCTCATCCAGCTAAAGAGAAGGGTAATGCCCAGCAGCCACCAGAAGTTAGGCTGTACCACACTGGCTAGGATAATCAGCAAAAAGAGGGTTGGCATTCCGGACCAGACCTCGATGAACCTTTGACCTAAAATATCTATTCGTCCGCCGTAGTAGCCCATCAATGCTCCGGCAAAGACTCCAATAATCGATGAAACCAGGGTGAGTGTGAGGCCGAATAATACGGAAATGCGAAATCCGTAGATGATGCGGGCCAGTACATCGCGCCCCTTATCATCGGTTCCCAGAGGGTTTTCAGCGCTTGGCGGAGAAGGAGCAGGACTGGGGAGGTCGTAATTTATGGTACCATAGCTGAAGCGAATGAGAGGCCACAGGATCCATCCCTTCTCTTCTATCAATTCGGTCACATAGGGGTCGCGGTAATCGGCGGCCATTTCAAACTCTCCTCCAAAATCCGTTTCAGCATATTCGCGAATAATTGGAAAGTAGAGTTTGCCGTCAAAGCCGATCAACAGAGGCTGGTCATTGGCTAAAAGTTCGGCAAATAAGCTGGTTACAAACAAAAAGGTAAATAATATGAAAGAGTAATAACCGCGTTTATTTCGCTTAAATCGATGTAGTCGTTCTTTTAATAACTGGTTCATAGGCATCTTACATGCTTCGTGATTCAAAGTCGATGCGCGGATCGACGATAGTATAGGTTAAATCGCTGACGAGGTTAAGCAGCAATCCCAATAGAGTAAACATATAGAGGGTCCCGAACATTACCGGATAGTCACGCTGCATGGTTGCCTCAAAACCCAGCAGACCGAGTCCTTCAAGTGAAAAAATTACTTCTATCAGCAGAGATCCGGTGAAAAACATACTTATAAAGGCTGAGGGGAAGCCGGCGATGATAAGCAGCATGGCGTTACGAAATACATGGCTGCGGAGAATCCGCTTTTCGGTACAGCCTTTAGCGCGGGCAGTCATCACATACTGCTTGTTTACTTCATCCAGAAAAGAGTTTTTAGTTAGCATGGTGAGGGTTGCAAATCCGCCGATAACCATGGCAAGTATCGGAAGGGCCAGATGATGAAAGTAGTCGGCCGCTTTACCGAGTAGAGAGAGTTCGCCAAAGTTGTCGGACACCAGTCCGCGGAGGGGGAACCAGTCAAGATAACTGCCCCCCGCAAAAAATATAATCAGCACAATTGCAAACAAGAAAGTGGGAATGGCATTACCGATGATGATCGCACTGCTGGACCATACGTCAAAGCGGCTTCCGTTACGAACTGCCTTACGGATACCCAGCGGTATGGAGAGCATGTAAATAATAAGGGTACTCCAAAGCCCGAGTGAAATTGATACCGGCAAACGGTCAATTATAAGCCCTACTACAGTTCTGCCCCGAAACAAGCTTTCGCCAAAGTCTAGGACCGCGTAGCGCCGCAGCATGTCAAAGTAACGCAGGTGGAGCGGCTTATCGAAGCCGAAGCGCTTTTCAATCTCAGCAATTACCTCCGGATCAAGTCCGCGGGCTCCGCGGTAGACGCTGCCGCCGGAGGCTCCCCCGCCTGATTCGCCAGCTGTACCTCCTCCGCTGTCTGGACCGCTGCTGTCGAGGCTCTCGCCGATTTCCATCTGGCCCTGGCCGGAAATCCTTTCCATCACCATATTGGAGTTGATACCGCTCATATTGGCTACCATTTGGTCAATCGGACCACCGGGGGCTACCTGCACGATAAAAAAATTCACCGTGATAATGGCAATGAGAGTGGGAATAATAAGCAAAAGCCGGCGGAGTATGTAGGCTCCCATCCTTAGCGAACCTTGGCCGGTAAGTTCCGTTGTTTTTGGGTATCAATCCACCATGTGTCAATCCCCAAAGCATATTTTGGCCGGGTAGCTGGTCTGGAGAATTTGTCCCAGTGGGCCACCCTGAACTTAGAGATGTGCCACTGAGGAATCACGTAATGGTTCCAGGTAAGTACACGATCGAGGGCCCGTCCCCAGTGAAGCAGAGCTTCCTCATCATCCTGGCGGGCTTCAATTCCTTCGATGAGGTAATCTACCGCGGGGTCCTGCACTCCGGCAGTGTTGTAGGTAAAGTCCATATAGTCGCTGTGCCAGGCAATCTTCAGGTCACTGGAGGGGTAGTAATTAGCGCTGTAGCCCTGGGAAATTAGATCAAAATCGCGTTCCCGCAAACGGTTGGTGAACTGGGTGGTATCAACCACACGGATATTCATAACGATGCCCAGCCGCTCGAGATTCCTCTGCAGGGGTACGGCCACCCGTTCCATTGAGGGGCTGTACAGCAAAAGTTCGAACTCCATCGCCTCTCCGGTACGGGAATTGACCAGCCGCCGGTCTTTAATCTCCCAGCCCGCCCGCTGCAAAAGACGCAGGGCTTGGCGTATCTGAGGGCGGATGTTGCCGGAACCATCGGTCTCCGGGGGGTTGTACTCTTTGGTAAACACTTCTTCGGGAATCTGGCTGCGAATAGGTTCGAGGATTTTGCGCTCTGCATCACTTGGACGGCCGGTAGCCGCATACTTGGTATTCTGAAAATAGCTGCGGGTACGGGTGTATTGATTATAGAACAGGTTTTCGTTCATCCACTGAAAGTCGAGGGCGTAGGTAAGGGCCTTCCGTACTCGCCGGTCACTGAAAAATGAGCGTTGGGTGTTAAAGACAAAGGCTTGCATTGGCTGCGGTATTTGGTGAGGAATCTCCTCTTTCACAATATAGCCTTCATCGAAGTTAGGGCCGGTGTACAGGGTTGCCCAGTTTTTGGAGATGTTCTCGCGGTGCAGGTCATACCCTCCGGCTTTGAAGGCTTCGAAGGCTACGTTCTGATCACGATAGTAGTCGTAGCGGAGATAGTCAAAATTGTATCGTCCACGGTTCACCGGTAAGTCCCTATCCCAGTAGTCATCGAGCCGCTTGTACACAACATACTGTCCAATCTTGTAATCGCTGATAGTGTATGCACCGGAGCCAAGGGGCACTTCGGTAAGGGGTTCAGAAAAATCCCTTCCCTCCCAATAGTGTTTGGGGAGCACTGTGTTATCGGCTAGGGACATAACCATTTCTTTACTGCCTTCGGAAAGGGAGAATTTTACTCGATAACGATCCAGGGCTTCTACACTTTCAACCGCCTTAAAATACTGGCGAAACTGGGGTACCCCGTCTTCAATAAAAGTGTTGAAGGAAAAGACTACATCCTCCGAGGTTATCGGGCGTCCGTCCTGGTGCCGGGCCTTCGGATTTATGTGGAAAATGACCCAACTAAAGTCCTCCGGGTATTCTACCTTCTCGGCAATCAGGGGATACAGGACATTACTCTCATCATCAGATCTGGTCATCAGGGTGTCATATATGGAGGTACTGCCGGCAGCGGCCACGCCGCGGGAGGCGTAGCGGTGGAAATTATCATAGGTTCCGATTGAATGCATCTGCAGAGTACCCCCTTGCGGAGCATCCGGATTTACGTAATCGAAATGCTGAAAATCGGCAGGATATTTTGGATCTTTATGCAGCGAAAGGGCATGCGAGCTTTGAACCTCCGCCCATCCGATTGAACCAACTGTCAGCAAGAGCAGTGCGGCAAATAGTTTTTTCATAACCAGTCCCTCCCTTCAATATCAGAATACCATAGGAATTTCCGGTCCATAAGTCAATAACGGGCGGTAGTTTTGATACGTCGAAAGTTATTCGCTGATATTGTCCAAAAAACCCTCGTAGATGATTTTCTCCCCCCCATCCAAGGTAACCAACTGGTAGTCTTCAAATTGGGAGAGGGCTTCCGGTACATCTGCAATAAAAACAAGCTCCGGGTTAGCTGCGAAAATCTCATCCGGCGGAATAGCCGAATCTTCTTCGATGATAATACCTCGAACTTCCGGCAGCAGCTCCAGGAAATCCTGGGAGAGAAAACGGGTGAGTAAGATCTCGGTCCCGTCCCGTTTAAGACGGGACTTCGCTTGTGCAAGGGTGCCGGCCTTGACTACAGTACCGGAGCATACTCCTCCAAAGCCGCGATGACCGCGGTTAAGGATGCTTCCTAAAAAATGAACCTTGATGGTATTCATTGGAATCGGCGAATTAAGGGGAATACCGGCTGCGGTAACCACCCGTTCGGGTTTTTTGATAAACCCGTGCTGCATCGCCAGGCGAAGGGCATTCTGCAGCATCATTTCCGAGTCCTGTACCATTTCGGTGCAGATAGGGAAAATCCCCCAATTGAGCATCATCTGACGGTACGCGACCTGAGAGGTGGTTACGGCGATGATGTTCTGTTCCGGACGATAGTTGCTGAGTATCCGAGGGCTGTTCCCACGCAGAGTTGGGGTTACTATGGCACTGGCCTCGATTTCCTGGGCTACAATATAGGCTGCCTTTGCAATTGCATGTCCAATATCCGAAGAGGTTTTGTTGGGGTCGAAAAAACGGCGATTCCGTTGGAGGTATTCCGGGGACTGTTCCACCGCAAGGGCGATTCGGTTCATAGTTTCCACCGAGCGTAAGGGATGCTTGCCGTTGGCAGTTTCTCCCGACAGCATAACCGCGTCGGCTCCGTCAAAAATCGCGTTGGCCACGTCGGTGAGTTCCGCCCGAGTGGGATTCGGATTGTGGATCATGGAATCGAGCATCTGGGTGGCGGTAATAACCGGCTTGTTCTGCTGAATACATTTTTCTATGATGCGTTTTTGGGCGAGAGGGATTTGTTCAACCGATAACTGAACCCCCAAGTCTCCGCGGGCGATCATGATTCCGTTGGAAACCCGAATGATATCGTCAATATTATCGAGCCCCTGCTGGTTTTCTATCTTTGAGATAATGTGAATAGGGGAGTTATGCTCTTTTATTATTTCCCGGATTCCTTCGACTTCTTGGGGAGTACGGATAAAAGAGGCGGCGATAAAGTCCATTTCATGGCGAATAGCAAACAGAATGTCCTGCCGGTCCTTTTCGGTTATTGCCGGCAGAGAAACCTTTACCCCTGGGATGTTGACATTTTTTCGGCTGCCGAACAGACCCCCGTTTTGTACACGGCAGTATACTTCGGTTCCATCAACCTTAAGTACTTCAAGGTCTATGACCCCGTCGGCGATAAATATATGGGTTCCTTTGTCAACATCTTGAGGCAGTTCCGAATAACTTATCGAAAGCCGGTGCCGATCGCCTTCAATCTGTTCAGTGGTCAGCACAATCTCATCATCCTTATGAAGCTCTATCTCTCCGTCGTCCTTCACTTTTCCGGTGCGAATTTCCGGCCCCTTAGTATCAAGCATAAGGGCTACGGGTATGCCGGTTTCTGCAGATGCCTGTCGAATGCGCTTCAGCCGTCCAGCCTGCTCCTCATGGTCGCCATGGGAAAAGTTAAATCTGGCCACATTGACCCCTGCAGCCAAAAGCTTTTTTATAGCCGGTACTTCATCACTCGACGGTCCTAGGGTTGCTACTATTCTAGTTTTTCTCAACTGTGTCATACTATCTACCTCTCTCTGCTATCTAGGATACGCAGGAATTAGAAAGTTCGCAAGGAATAAAAAAAGCACCTATAAAAACCGGCCCAAGTTGGTCATGTAACTACTTTTTCTTAACTTCAGCTTCCGGTATAGTGTACCTATGAATCGAATTGATGAACGGGATACTATATTTTCGCGGATGACCCTTGAAGACGGCAGCGATCGGTATATGAGGTATTACAAAAAGCATCCGGAGAAAAAGGAAATAGATGATAAGCTGCGAAGTGCTCCACCTGGCCAGTTTTCGTATTCAGTGCCTGAAGCACCTATGGTAGAGAGCACCTTTGCCTTCATTACCAGGCTGCGGGACTTTGTTCGCGGCTTTGACGGCCAATACGAGGCCCCTGAGGGCATAAAAGAACAGTTATCTGCACTCCCGCCCTCAGCACTTACCGACTATCTGAAAAAAACTCTGCGCTCATACGGTGCTGTTGTGAGCGGTTCGGGCTTAACCGATGAGGCGTGTGCGTATTCGGTGCGGGGGCGGGGTGAGCATTATGATCAGCCGGTGGAGGAATTGCTGCCATTTACTCTGGTGTATGCATTGGAGATGTCCACGGAGGAGCTGCGTACCGCTCCGGGAATTCGGGAGGCCGCCGAGGTGGCCGGGACCTATTTGCGTGTGGCGGTACCCGGCTTGGCAATTGCCGCATATCTGCGGAGTCTTGGCTATCGTGCAGTCTGTCACATGGATGGTGAGAGTGAATTGGTGCTGCCGCCGATAGCCGCGCGGTTGGGTATTGGACAGATCGGTCGGCACGGGCTAATCGTAAACAAGCGTTACGGCAGTCGGATTAGGCTGGGAGCGATTACTACCGACGCTGAACTTAGGTTGGATAATCCTGTCGATTTTAAACTGCCAAAAGCTTGTGAGGCGTGTCGTAAATGTGCAACCCTCTGTCCGGTAGGGGCAATTCCCCAAGGCTCAATTATAGACGATTATGAGAACCAGGTGAGGTCGATCGATCACGAGGCGTGTTTTTCTGCCTGGAAGAAATTTGGAACCGACTGCGGGATATGTGTCGCTGCCTGTCCCTATTCGCGAGTGGGTAGTACCCTTAAGAGCAGTAGTGGAAGCGGTAAAGCGGCTTCCAAACCAGGAGACCCAGATTTTCTCAAGGCCTTTATGTTCGGTAAGGCCGGGCCGGCTCCTCGAGATTCTTAATAGTCCTTTACGCGGGCTTCGAGCAGCATTCGCAGGTCTACCAACTGGCCGATGTGGTATGAGTTGTGATCGGCCGCGGTAATTGCCTGGCGGGCTATGCTGTGCTCTGCAGAATGGGGCAGAGGCGCAAAAATGTCCCGCTGAGGGTCACGGAGCATCTCCTGCAGTCTAGCAATTCCTGCTTCGATTGAGTCAATTTTTTCATACCACTTGTCAATGCGCTCCGGTTCGTCATCGGCAGGCCAGTAGCCGCTGGGATACTCTTTGGGGGCATAATCAGTGTAATCGATGTACTCAATTATATCCCACAAGGCTTCGGCCATGTGAAAGACCAGCATCCAGGCGGTATGATCCAGGTGTGGTACCCGGCTGCCGATTTTCTCTTCCGGAAAATCGGCTACCGCCTGCCTGAAAGTGATGTGGGCGCCCTGGCCGGCGACTACGCCGGCCAGATACTCCCTAAAACGATTTTTATCCATTTGAGGGCTCCTTTATTCTGCTCCTTGCTGGCGGGACAGCTGTTCTAACACCCGTCCAAGCCGATCCAGTTCCTCTGATGCCGCTCCAAATTGCTTTTCCCCGAGAAGTTCAAAGTAGGTATCGAAGGCGTTATTAGCGCTTTGAATTAACTGGTTCATCTCCTGCGGCATCTCCTGCGGGGCAGCGGTCGGAGCTTCGGCTTCAGCGGCCCCTTCATCCTGGGCCGAGGTAAACTGCGAGACAATCTCTGCGTTCTGTTTTTCCGGCCCGGCTTCGGGGTCATATAAGCCGCGCAGGGCTTCTTCAAAGGTTTCTGCATAAGAGAGTTTATCGTTGTGCATAACAGCCACCAGCCGCAGCTCCGGATAAGCGGCAGTCTCGGCCTGCAGATAAATCGGCTCTACGTACAGAATAGTGTCATCAATCGGAATGGTGATAATATTACCACGTATTACATTGGAACCGCGTTGGTTCCAGAGGGAGAGCTGGCTGGAGAGGTAACTGTTCTGATCGATCTTAGTCTCCATCTGCTGTGTACCGAGGACGCGCTTATCCTTGGGAAACTTGTAGGCGATAAATTCCCCGTAGTTTTCCGGGTCACTCGCTCCGGCGATCCATCCAATTAGAACCTGGCGGTTTTTGGGGGTAAAGGGCATCATAACTATAAACTCAGCCTCATCGGAGTCGGGACGTTCCCACATCACATAATAGGGTTTTACATTCTGCACATCGTTATAGTACTTCTCAGTGGCCGGTATCCATAAGTCTTCCTGGTTGTAGAACACATTCGGATCGGTCATGTGATATTTTGCGTAGACCTCTCCCTGGGTCAGCAGGTAGTTTGCCGGGTAACGAACATGCTTTCTCAGTTCCTCCGGCATTTCAGATTTGTTCTTGAACAAGCCGGGAAAGATGCGGTTCCACACTTGGATAATCGCATCGCTTTCATCGTAAATATACATATCGATCTTCCCGTTGTACGGGTTCACAACCGCTTTGACGGAGTTACGGATGTAATTTATTTGGCCGGTGAGCCGATCTCCGCCGCCTCGGCGTTCGGAAATTCGCGAGCTGCCTACGGATCTGGCGGAAAAGTGGTCGCTGTAGGGAAAGCTTGATGAGGTGCTGTAGCCTTCGACTATCCAGCGCAGCTCTCCATCGATAAGTACGATATACGGGTCGTCGTCAATAGTGAGAAAGGGAGCGACCCGGTTTACCCTGTCGACAACTCTGCGGTTAAACATAACCCGGCTTTCGGATTTGGGGTAACCTGAAAACAGAAAATCGGTCCCTCCTAGTTTGTAGCCGAGGATGAATTTACGGAAAAAATTGGATACCTCAACTCCCCCTGAACCGGAGTAGCTGACAAATTGATTTTCATCCCCTCTTGGATAATCAAACTCCTGCTCTTCACTGTTGGCAATCACGTACTCGTCGGTCAACTCTCCGTAGTAGATCTCCGGTCGGGTAACCTCCAGCGATTCATATTTGCTCTGTGGAGGGATATCCCTGATCAGCAGCTCCGGCAGGCCTGACTCTGTGAAGTCATTGACGGTGTTCATAGCTATTCCGTAGCCATGGGTATATTTGAAGCGTTTATTTACAAAGGTTTGACTTTTCGGCGGTAGATTATCAGTTTCCATCTCGCGGGGGGATATCATTACCGATCTATATTCACCGCCGATGGTGTAGCGGTCAATATCAATGTCGTTAAACTCATAATACAGCCGGATTTCCTGAAACTGTTTGTATACGGAATCGAGGGCCATCCAGTCCCAAAGGCGGATATTAGAAATAGTTCCCTGATTATCCTCCACAATTTGCTGGTTAAACTCCTGGCTTACGGGAAATTCGCTTTCACTAATGTTTTGCAGGTTAAAGCCGTGACGGGTAAGCTCGATATTGTGTGAGATGTACGGCTCTTCCATGGTAATCTCATTCGGACTTACCTTCAAAGACTGGAAAAGACCCGGCACAACGCTAAGAATGAGGAACCACAGCACAAGTATAATCGCAAGTACTGAAGCAGCTCCTACCGCATGGGGATGGACCATTTGTGAAAAAAGTTTGCTGAAGGGCCGGCTGATTTTACGCCGTAAAGCAGGTATCCAGAGCATTGCAATCCCGGCCAATGCAATCAGTGCTGCAATGAGATACATCGGCAGCCTTATGTTGGCATCGGTCCAGCCGGGGCCCACCGTGATACCCCCCGGATCGAGCAGCAGGCGGTACCGGTCGAGCAGTTTCCCCGCAGCGAGAATAAAGAAAAACAACGAGGCCGCAGCCAAAAAGAGGTTCCCCCCCGGTAGGGTGTGTTCAACCTGCTCCTGCTCTTCATCCTCTGGGGTTACATCGCGGGCGCCGTTTTTCCCTCCGAAGTAGCTGGTAAGTCCTTTTTGGGTGTGGGCATATAACGGCAGAAAGGTGAGTATCACCGCCACTAGTGCCAATAGAAACAGGAGGGAATAAATGAGCTCCAGAAAGGGCAGGGTGAACATATAAAATCCGGCATCTAAGCCTAGGATGGGCTCCTTTATTTCAGTGCTATGCTGGTTAAAGAACTTGAAGATAGTGTCCCAGTTCCCTGCACCCCTTACTGCGCCGATCAAACCGGCTAGAATAAGGGGTATGAGGCGTAGGGTTTTACGGGGCAGGCCGCTGTCCTCCGGTATACGCACCATCAGTGCGAAAGGGAGGATTACCGCTACTCCAATTAGTAAGCCGATAAAGCCTCCTGAGATCTGAACTAAAATCTCTGCCCAGAAGCGGTTCACGTATCCAAGCGAATCAAACCATAACTTATCAACCCAAAAGCCCATAAACCAGAAAAACAGCAATGTTGCCACTGCCAGGGCCGCGCCTATGAAAATCGGTTTCTTTTTACCGGAATGAATCCCTCTAAATAGGATCAGTCCGCTGATAGCTATCAATCCCAGAAATATCAGTGAATACATACTCACACCTCTCATTTAGAGCAATAATAACTCGTATACTTTGAAAATAGAAAAAAATGGGTCAAAATGCAAATTTCCAAAGAGCGATTAGTTGTCGCACTAATTCTTTCTGCCGATTCTCCGATAATAGGAGCAATGAAAACGCAGGCAACCAATAATAACGGTTTTATGGCGCGGGTGGTTGAGAATAATGAGACACGGAGGATACTGTTTTTACTAGAGGCACTAGGAACACTCTTTGACAACAATTTTGACAAAGGATGGTTCTTAAACCTGCTGGATAAAATGTCCTTTCCTTCCTCTGTACTGCGAGAAATACGTCAGATGCTGCAGCTGGAAACCCTCTATGAACGGGATATATATACTCTGGACTCCGGTGTAACGGGACTCGAAGAGTTTATTGCTTTTGCCAGGCGTTATCTACAGCCGGTGCTGCGTGATGAGCTTGGGGTCTCCGGGTTTTCCCAGGAATCGCCGGAGACCACCGATCAAAGCTCGGCAGTAGTGAAGGGTTTCTTCATTTATGCCTTTCCTTACAACCTCGACCGGCTTGAGAGTTTTGTAAGGCAGTTAAAGCCTCTGGTCGGCAATCTGCAGGCTGAAGCTCGTCAGTCAAACTACAATGTGTATCCGGTTCTCCGTACCGCCTCCCCACCCCCATCAAGTAGGTGAGAAGTGCTCAATCTGCATACGTGCCCCTTGGACGACAGGAGCACATGTGATAAAAAGAGGCAGTACCATATACATGGTCTAAGGAAGAGTAACTGTATGCTGAAAATCGGTGATTATAATACTCTGAGGGTTGTAAAAATGGCCCGTGGCGGCTGTTATCTTGACGGCGGTTCCCGGGAGATCTATCTTTCTAAAGCCGATACTCCCGCAGGTACCGTTCCCGGGGATGAGCTGCAGGTTTTTGTATATAACAACGGCAAAGACAGTCTTGGTGCGACTACACAGGAGCCATTGGCAAAAGTTGGCGATTTTGCCGCCTTAAAGGTGGTATCGACCGCTGATTTCGGTGCTTTCTTAGATTGGGGTCTTGAAAAAGATCTGTTTGTGCCTAAAAAGAATTGGAATGAACCGCTCAATGCGGGGGATACGGCGGTGGTGTACCTGCTGCTCGATTATGAACAAACCGGTGTGATCGGTACCTGTCTGCTCGATCCATATTTTGATCCTGATACCGAAGATCTACAGTTTAATCAGGAGGTATCACTGATAGTCTGGGAGTTTACCAGGCTTGGTGCCAAAGTAGTAATTGATAATCGCTACTGCGGTCTATTGTATCGCGGTGAAATTTTCGAACCCCTCAAAATTGGTGACCGGAAGACAGGTTATGTAAAGAAGGTCAGAGAAGATGGACTGGTCGATGTGATTCTCCAACCCCAGGGATTTTTACCGGCCTCCGAGCAGGCTGCCGAAACAATTATTGACGCCCTCAAACGTGCCGGCGGATCTCTTCCGCTGCATGATAAGAGCGAGCCCCAGGAGATCTACGATCGGCTGCAGATGAGTAAGAAGCTGTTTAAGAAAACGATCGGAGCCCTTTACAAGGAACAGAAAATTACAATTCACAAGGATGGAATAGAGTTAAATTCTTAGCATTTTACCACAGTAACTTTACCAAAGGGCCTTTGCCGCTTGGATAAAACGCATAACCTCTAATGAATCTTCGGCGCTGGACAGGGGAGTGTGGAGGGGATCGCGAAGGCTCTTCACTGCATCGGCAAGCATCCCTGAGAAATAGTTGGTGTACCTAATAGCGGGTGCTTCAGCAAGAAGTAGAGAGCGGTAGTCGCTGTAATAGGGGCTGGGTTTGCTTTCCTCAAAGGCGAATACCCCGTTTCCTACTCTAATCCTCCCGTACTCAAAACTTAACTCAAGTTCAAACACCAAATGATCCCGCCCGCTGCCGACCTCGATGGAAACCGGCACTGCCCCCGCCTGTCCAAACAGAAACGCAGAGGAAGTGCGGGCGCGCATCGAACCGTAGCGTTTTTTCAAGGAACAGGTTGTACCGGTTAGGTAATTGACAATATCAATCATATGGGTGCCGTCATGCAGCAGCACATCGCGATGGGCGGCGCTCTTACCAAAGTAGAGCGTACCGTGCAGGGATAGAAGAGCTCCGTAGCGCTGGGCTGCCACATACTCCTTAACCACCTGGTAGTCCCGTGAATAACGGCGTTCATGGTTTACCAATATTCGCACTTGCCCGCTGGTATGTTTCCGGACGATAGCTCGGGCATCCCGCAGGTTGTGGGCCAGCGGCTTTTCACAAATTACCACCGGCACCTGTGCCCGGACTGCCTTTTGTACCAGCCCGCGGTGAGTGTTCGGGGGAGTGGCAATTGAGAGTATCTCCGGGCGCAGGTTCTTCAGCATTGAGTCGAGGGAATTAAAAACTTCAAAAGAGTAATCCGGGGACCACTGGGAGATAAACTGTTGACGAGCTTCGGGCTTTATGTCACAGCCGGCCACCAACCGGCAATCTGGATTGTGTATCATTGCACCGGCATGGGTACAGGGCTTCTCACGCAGGGGATCGGTTTCCAAACTGCTCCCAATTCTACCGAGACCTACTATTGCACAGGTAATTTCAGACATTGCAGTAAAGCCTCCCGGAGGCGGATGAGAAGAATCGCTTTCAATGCATAGATATTACAACGCGCGCGAATCGGAGTAAAGGCAGAATGTGCTTGCTGCTGTCTTTAATCGAATGTATACTGTGGTTCAAAATTGATTCGTATTGATTTAATCTAATGATGAGGGGCTCCCGATGGAAATACGTGAGACCGGCTTTTTAAAAGTACTAGCAGATTATTCATTTCCGGAAAAACAAATAGTTATCAATCCAAACGATGGATTTGACCTTGGCTTACTTATGACCGAGTCAACGGTTCTCTTATATGTCGGGGGGTCAATTGACGAGGCAATAAACGGAGACGCATCTCCTATTCATGCTCGTCTGTATCAGAAAAATGAATGCCGACTCGGTTCGGTTGAGTTGAGCTTAAAGAGTGTAGAGAAAATGGGAGACCCGAAACGGGTCCGTCTCCACCTCATTCCCCAGGAGCCATATTCAAAGCTGTTGATTTCACCCGAATAAGTTCTTGCGTGTACTACAGGCGAAAGCAGCCGGGTTGATGCGCCACAGGATTAGGCTGAATTCTCTGCTTTTTATTTGCCTCTAGGGCAAAACATTACTATAGTTATAATAAATAGTCAGGCACACTAGTGCAAACTTTTGGAGGAAAAAAATGTCGAAAACAGCGTATAATTGCCCAGGATGCGGAGACGAAGTTATTGTGGCTGATGGGGGATCAGTGCCCGAGTGCTGCGGAGAACCGATGAAGCAGATCCCTTTGGAGGACTGCACAAAAGCTCAGAATGCCGAAAGTGCCCGGTTGATGGATGAAGACGGTGCCTGTGATGAGGGTGTAAAATAAAACGAATAATAGCGCCATGAGCACAGACTCCTCCGTCAATTTTCTGCCAATGAATATTGATGAGATGCATTCACTCGGATGGGATCAGTGTGATTTTATACTGATCACCGGTGATGCCTATGTGGATCACCCCTCCTTCGGGGCAGCCCTTATTGGTAGATTACTGGAAGCCGAAGGTTTTCGGGTCGGAATTATTGCCCAGCCGGATTGGAACTACTCAGCATCTCTCCAAATTCTAGGCAGGCCCCGGCTTGCATTTCTGATTACCTCCGGGAATATGGATTCAATGGTAAATCACTACACTGCCGCCGGTAAGCTGCGGCATAATGATGCCTATACACCGGGGGGAGCCTTCGGACAGAGACCCGATCGAGCACTGATTGTGTATTCCAGTTTGGCTAAGGCCGCCTATAAAGGGGTTCCGGTTATTCTGGGTGGAATTGAGGCTTCTCTGCGCCGCTTATCCCATTATGATTACTGGAGTGATAAGCTCCGTCGTTCAGTGCTGTTAGATTCCAAGGCGGATATCCTGGTGTACGGTATGGCTGAGCGGGCTATCCGCAGTATTGCCCACCGGATCGCAGCCGGTGAAGAGCTGCGGTCAATCCGGGATGTACGCGGTACGGTGTATCGGTTGACGGGAAAAGAAGCTGCAGATGCAGAAGAAACAACAAGCTTCGTGACACTCCCCGCCTTTGAACAGATGCGCAGCGATAAAACTGCATTTGCCCGCAGCTTTGCCGTCAGAATGCAGAATGCCGACCCCTTTTCAGCCTCAGCCCTGGGGGAGGAGGCCTCCGGACAGTTGCTAATACAGAATCCTCCCGATTACCCCTTATCGGAAGCTGAACTGGATGCAGTCTATGAGCTTCCCTATGTTCGACAAGCCCATCCGTCCTATCAGGAGCCGATACCGGCGCTGGAGGAAGTGCGGTTTAGTTTGGTTTCGAGCCGCGGCTGTTTCGGGGGCTGCAGTTTCTGTGCTTTAACCTTCCATCAAGGGCGAATAGTAAAGGGTCGTTCCCATGAGTCTCTGCTGCGGGAGGCACGGCAGCTTATCTATGATGAAAATTTTAAAGGCTACATTCATGATGTCGGCGGGCCGACTGCAAATTTCCGTCGGCCGGCATGTGCACAGCAAAAGCTTCGCGGGGCCTGTGTAGACCGGCAGTGTTTGTTCCCCGAACCCTGCCCACAATTGCAGCCTGACCACGCTGATTACCGGCGGTTACTGCAAAAATTGCGGGAGCTTCCGGAGGTAAAAAAGGTATTTGTACGTTCGGGCATTCGCTATGACTATTTATTGGCGGATAAAAAAGAGGGGCAGGCCTTTTTACGGGATTTGTGCGAGCACCATATCAGTGGTCAGCTGAAAATTGCTCCGGAGCATGTGTCTGATGCGGTACTGCAAAGGATGGGGAAGCCGGGCAGTTCGGTGTACCGCCGGTTCATGGATGCTTTTGCAGAAACAAACCGGCAGGTGGAGAAAAAACAATACCTAATTCCCTATTTTATTGCAGCTCATCCAGGTTCTACCCTGAAGGATGCGGTTGAGCTGGCGGAGTTTTGTCGGGACCAGCACTTTGTTCCTCAGCAGGTGCAGGAGTTTTATCCAACACCTGGGACAGTGGCCACCTGCATGTACTATACCGGAGTCGACCCTCGCTCCATGGAGGCAGTATACGTTCCGCGGGGCGGGAGGGAGAAGAGAATGCAAAGGGCTCTGCTGCAGTATAACCGTCCGGAAAACGCCGCCATTGTGCGGGAGGCTTTGCGCGATGCCGGGCGCAGTGATTTGATCGGCAATGGACCGAAGACTCTGGTGCCCGCTGAGCGAAGCAGGGGGGGCACTTCCGGCGAGCAAAACAAAAAAGCGACAGCTAAAACACCCAAGGGAACGTCCAAAAAATCTCGCAAAGGAACTCGCAAAGGGCCAGCGATCCGGTAAAATCGGACTTTCCTCAATTGTATTAATACATTATTCTATCTATATGCAAAAAGAGTCTAAGTTACCCCGTAATTATCCGGCCTTCCTGTGGCATGCCGTATTCCTATCTATCACGGTTACCTTTACCGAAGTAAACTCTGTGATTCCCGCAATGATCCTTGAGGTTGGGGGCAGTGAAATTCACATTGGCATTGTGACTGCAATCATGATCGGTGTGCCCCTTATTGCCCAGCTTAACTTTGCCGGCTTTCTACACGGAAAGCGGCGCAAAAAGCCCTATCTGCTAGCCGGAATTAATCTCCGGGTTTTCTCGCTGGCTTTAATTGCCGTCACCTTAATTGGAGTTGGTCGGCTGACCACCCTGCAGGCGTTGCTGCTGATTTACGCCGAATTGCTGCTGTTCACAGTTGGCGGGGCCTTTGCAGGCATCTCTTACGTAGATCTGGTTGGGAAAAGTTTTACAAGGGATCTGCGAAAGCGCTTCTTTACGCGAAAGCAGATGATCGCCAGTATCGGAATCTTTCTATCTGCACTGATAGCCCGGCAGGTACTGCAGAGCTTCTCTTATCCGCAGAACTATAGCATATTGTTCGGTGCGGCAGCTGCCGTGCTGCTGATCGCTACCGGCGGGTTCTGGGTGCTGCAGGAACAAGAGGGCGGCGAGAAGCAGCACAGCAGCTATCTGGAGACCCTCAAATCAATTCCAGCAGTACTGCGGACGGACCCGAATCTACGAACCTACCTTTGGTTTGTAAACGGTATTGGATTTCATGTTGCTCTGACCCCGTTCTACGTATCTTTGGCAAAGCATCAATATTTCCTCGATCCGGCACTTGCGGGGAACTTGTTGTTCGTGCAAATTCTTGGAATGATTGCCGCAAGTCTTCTCTGGCCGCTGGCAGTGAGGCGAGGTGGTTTTAAGCAGGTGTTGAAGGTCTGGGCGAGCCTCTCCTTTCTGCTTCCGCCGGCAGCACTTGTGGTGAGCCGATTTTTACCGCTGCCCTTCTACATCGGACTGTTTTTGTTTACTGGTGCGGCTATTAGTGCCCGCAAAGTAAGCCAGGATGCGGTTATTGTAGAACTCTCCAATGAGGATAACCGGGTATTGTATACAGCTATTATTGGTACTTTGAATCTGTCAATCGCGATTTTCCCGATTGTTATAGGCACATTTATTGCCGTGCTCGGCTATGTGCCGGTATTTATCGGCGTAGCACTTTTAGCGGCTGCCGCGCGATGGGTTTTACGGCGCCTTGTATGTCCAGTCGACCGGGAGTTACCCGCAAATGGAGTGTTACTGCAGGACTAAGGGATAAAAGTGCGGTCAAACCGTGGACAGCCTAAAACAAGGGGCACTGGACTGGGGCTGTCGGTTTCCCACTTTATAATTACCGAAAGCCCCGGCCGCTTAACTATTTAGCCAATTTTTTTGCAATTTCTGCCACATGCCGACCCTGGAAGCGAGCTGCATTCAGTTCATTTTCGCTGGGCATACGGCTTCCGTCACCGCCGGTTATGGTACTGGCCCCGTAAGGGCTGCCCCCGCTCACTTCATCGATGGTGGTTTGTCCCTGATAGGCATAGGGAAGACCGACTATCACCATCCCATGATGCAGCAGCGTGATCTGTGTGGTAAGGATGGTCGACTCCTGGCCGCCGTGCTGAGTAGCACTGGAGCTCATCACGCTGCCGACCTTGCCTACCAGTGCACCGCTGGCCCACTGGGGTCCGGTGGAATCGAGAAACATTCGCATCTGACCAACCATATTTCCAAATCGAGTTGGAATACCGAAGATCACCGCGTCGGCCCACTCAAGGTCTTCCGGGCCGGCTACGGGTATATCGGCCCACTGCTTCTGTGCCTCCAGGGCTCCTATCTGACCTAGGACCTCATCCGACAATAATTCAGGGACACGCATAATTTTCACCTCGCTGCCTTCAACCTCTTCGGCACCGGCAAGGGCGGATTGCGCCATCTGATACATATGTCCGTAGCTCGAATAAAACAATACTAAAACCTTCATAAAAAACCTCCTAAAAAATGTTATCTCAATTTTTGATTTTCCGACAACTTGGATGTTCTCGGAGTTGTACCCTGGCTTACAGTCTTGGGTTGGGTTGTCTGGTTATCCGCCCCGTGGCCCAGTCGTTTGGCAAGCCCGGCCAGCAGCTCTAATTCAAATTCATCCAGTTCAAGGGATGCCAGTGCAAAACTGCGGGCCAGGTGAGGAAAATAATCGCCGATAAGTTTTCGACCCGCGGAAGTCAGCTCGATCAGCCGCTCCCGCCGGTCCTCATCGCACACACGCCGTTGCACGTATCCGCGCTTTACCAATTTATCAAGGGTGTAGCTGATATTTCCCTTTGTCTTCAAAATTTTCTTGCCAATCTCCGCCTGAGTCAGGGGCTCCCGGTGCAGCAGTGCCTCAAGAACCTCAAATTGGGTCATGCTGATCTCCTCCGGTACCGGGGTCCTGCCGAAGGCGGCAGTCTGCATAGCATCTGCTGCTCTGGTAAGCGCAATAAATGCATCCAGCGCTGCAAGCTCCCGATTATTCCCCTGATAGTGACTGGCCATACAAACTCCCTTAAAAAATGTAAGTTCAATTTTGAACTAATACCAACATAATAAAGTTTACTAAAACAATCAAGTTTATATTTTAAAAATGCTCTTCATGAACCCCTCTGGCCGGCTCGGCAGACGGTCGGGCGCAGCGCTTGCGGATCCTTTCTCTTTCTAATATACCTGTTACTAAGGGGTAGCTATGACTGTGCGCGGCATAAGTTTATGGCTGCTGCTCATGTGTATCAGCTGGGCGGCAGTTGCGGAGCAGAGTTCCGATGGGAAGACCATCGGCCTGGCCCTTGCCGGTGGCGGGGCGCTGGGTTTTGCTCATGCAGGTGTGATTCTTGAGCTGGAAGCAGCAGGGGTGCCCGTTCATTATGTAGCCGGGACCAGCATGGGCAGCATTGCTGCCGCTCTGTATGCTGCCGGCTACACCGGCGAGCAGATGCGCGAAATAGTAAAAACTACCAACTGGAACGAACTGTTCGTAGATAGTCGTCCCCGCCGTTACCTTAGCTACTATGAGAAGCGGGCGGATAAAAGTTTTTTGTTTAATCTGAATCTCTCTCCCGAGGAAGGTCTGCTGGCCTCCGGAGTGTCGGCAGGTCAAAATGTGGTGGAATTGATGGACCGCCTGCTGCGAGGTTATGCGCTCTCCGGGTCCTTCGACCGGTTTCCCCGTCCCCTGCGGGTCGTGGCTACAGACTTGATCAGCGGCGAGGAAGTTATATTTGATAAGGGTGATCTAAAAAGTGCAATACGGGCCAGCATGGCGGTGCCCGGAGTCTTTACACCCCTGAGCTACCATGATCGGCTGTTAATTGACGGGGGCTGGGTAAATGTACTGCCCGTAGATGCGGTCCGTAGTATGGGAGCCGATTATATTATAGCCGTCAACCTGAACATTCTCAGCACCTCCGAAGAGGAGCTTGATTCCCTGCCGGCGGTGCTTACCCAGTCTAGTCACATCCTCCGGCTTCCACGACTAAAGCAGAATTTAGCTCAAGCCGATCTGGTCATTAACCCGGATGTCTCCGACTACACAAAGGTAAGTTTTGATAGAGCCCTGGAATTAGTGGAGGAGGGACGCAGGGCTGCCCGAAAGGTCATACCTCAGCTGAAAGCCTTGGCCACGGAAGCAGCGGAAACCCCCATTTCCAGAGTTCAGCCCGCTCCTAATGCTGATCAAACCATTCATATCACGCGTGTGAGCTATGCCGGAGAGGAAGCAACTTCTGCCCAACAAACACAGCTGGTAAAACAGCTGCTGGGAGAGACAACCGTCTCTGAGGTGCAGGCTCAGATAAGGCATCTGTACGACATCGGCCGCTACGAGTACGTGAGTTACGAGTTACTTCCATACAAAAAAGGGATCGAGCTTGTACTTCATCTCGCCCCCATTGAGAAACCGACAGCGTCCATCAGGGCAGGATATTACTTCCGGTCGGAGCCCTTCAGCGGGATCAGTCCCAGCTTTACCCTGCTTTCCAATTTTACTCATTATGGTGCAGGCAAGGAGGGGATACGCTGGAGTACGGATTTTTGGTTATCGGAGAACTCAAGCGTACAAACAGAGTATGAGTACCCGCTGGCGGAACCACTGTCGCTCCTCTCATCGCTCTATACTGTTTCAAAGCCGCTATTCTCATATCAGGATCGAAGGGTAACATCCACTTACCTTCGCAGGCGCTCTGGGGCATCCCTGGGCATGCGGACTCAGTTGTTCGATACGATGGAGTTTACTGCTGCCGGCAGGGCCGAGTGGGTAGATGTCTCATTGCGGGAAGGCAGCGACCTTGGTTTGGATTCAAATGTGGGAGAAATAGGCTTTTCAGTAGATGGGGTACTGGATAATTTTAACCGTTACCCCTTCCCGACCCGTGGAACAGAGACAGTGCTCAACTATGAGTACCGATATCAGCCGGAAACAGGACTCACTTATAACACTGCCTCATTTGAACAACAGTATTACATTGAACTTCCGGCCGAAGGGACCTTCGGTATAGGATACAAACTGGCCACCGACCTGGATAGCGACGCTCCGTCATACTGTCATTCCTCTCTTGGGGGGTTCGGCAGTTTTGCAGGATTACATGACCAGGAGCTGACCAGCCGGCACAGCGCAGTCTATTCTTCACAGCTGCGTATTCCACTATTTCCACTACCGATAGGTTTTGGTGATATGGTGTACGGATCGCTGCGGGGAAACATTGGAAATGTGTGGGATGAAGATGTGCTGGAGCTGCTCCGACAACAACCCGATTTTATTGTCGGTGGCAGTATCGGCCTTTCGGCCGATACTATTTTCGGCGAACTCCATTTACATTTTGCCCTGGCCACCGGGGATAAGCCTGCCGAAGATGCACTGCGGTATGCAGTCTACCTTGTGCTCGGCAACGGAGGCTTTAACCCGTTTCAATAGGTCCTTCGGCACAGCAGATAGTACTCGCATAAAGATGGGTACAATACCGGTATTTAAGCCACAAGAAGTGGCCAAAACATTACAAAATCTTGTATTTAATGAAGTAAGACAAAGGGGCTCACATAAACAATAGCGTCATGAGGATGTAATAAAATAAACTGATCTTGTTGCCTGCGATCAGCTACGCTTCAGTCAGCTTATAAATGATGCGGATAGTAGTACGTACATTTTCCTGCAAGGGGTAGTCAACCGGAAAAACCCTCTCTAATAAATCCTCTGCAGCCTTGTCCAAAAGGCGGCTACCGGAAGAGCTGTTGAGTATAATCTCTTCCAGTGCTCCTTCGCGGCTCACATGCATAGAAAACTCCACCGCTCCCTCAATGTTCCGACGGCGGGCTGCCCGGGGATAACGCCGCTTTTCTTCAATGAGTTGCTGCAGATAGACCGTGAACTCCTGCTGAGATACGGGTTTCTGGTTCGAAGCTTGTGGGATGCCCTCTGTGGCCAGCCGGTGGAAGGGCTGCTCTATGGACCTGTTTTCAGCTTCTCTCTTGTTCTCAGAATCGCTTGGTGAGGCCTTAGATGTCGAAGAACCGCGCGTATCTTTGGCACTTATTTCATCTGTAGTTAGTGCGGCTGGGTTTTGCTGGGGCGATTGGGCGTTTTTAACCGTTTTCACCGAAGATTTTTGTTTTGTTTCTTTTGCAGTTGGTTCAGCACGGGAGGTATTCTGTTCGACTTGATCCTTAGGATGGCTACGGTTTGTTTCTATCTCCTCAGCAGTCCGAAATTTCGGTTCCGGTTGTGCTTGCGGTAGGCTCAGCTGAATGCGGGTGACTCTGCCTTGCGCTGAGTTCAGGGAGGCCTCTGGAAAATGAGCGAAACGATCGATTGCTATGAACAGAGCAATATGGAGAAGAGCAGCGCACATAATGGCGCCGCTCATCCTCCGTTTATTTTGTTTGTCTGTTTTTACCCGCCTCATTTCACGTAACTAATAGCTGTAAGAGGCACTGATGCTAATGCTGCGCCCGGGGGCGGGGTAGTAGGTGTCGTCGGAAAAAGTAACATAGGAGGCAAAAGTGACGTACTGCTCATCAAACAGATTTTCTGCTTTTACCTTGATCTGCATATTCCCCCCGCCAGCGTCGGGAGCATAGCTTAACTCTAAGTTAAACAGCCAATACTGCTCTATAGGATTCTGAGCATTTGCATTATCTCCGCTTTTATAAGATTCGCTGCGGTAGCTTGTTGCCGGCGAGATTGAAAGAGATGCGATCGGCCGGATGTTGAGCTGCATATCCGCCGAATGTGAGGGGACCAGCGGGATTTTTTTATCCTCATTGTCACCTTCCACAAAGCGTGCGTCTATGAAACTATAAGAAGTCGTGAGTCCCACACGTCTGTGAAGCTGCGTTTCTATCTCTGCATCAACACCCCAGCGACGGGTTTTGTCCTGGTTAATGTTTTTGCCGGGAGTCCCGCCAAAACCATCAGGATCGTACCAGGCAATCTCATCTTCCATTTGGAGGAAATAACCACTTAGGTGAAGCAACACAGCCTGTCCAACAGACAGGCTGCTGCCGATTTCGGCTGTAACTCCCTGTTCCGGATTCAGATCGGAATTAAAACCGTCATCGAGCCCTGCTACCGCCGCTTGCTCATCGGTAAAGGGGTAACGAAAAAGAGTGCCGCCCTTCGCAAAAACTTTGATGTTTTTTGTCGGTCGGTAGTTCAGCGCTCCGTCATACACGAAGGCCTGGTGGAAGTCGCGCTCATCTATATCGGCCGAAATTTTCTGCCCTTCGAGGAATGCGCCTTCGTAACGCAATCCCAGCTCTATCTTTACTTCGTCAGAGAAGTTAAGGCGCGGTTGTAAATAGCCGCCAAAGGAGCTAAGCCTGAGTTTGGAGGAGAAGTTTTTATTTGACCTGTTCTTATCGGAGAATTGAGCTATATCCTGATTTGAGTGATATATATCAAAACCCATGACTACTTGCCAGGGGAAATTTCCTGTGGAACCTTCTGTTACAATTTTTGGTGAGGCCTCGAAGGTGTGGTATACTCGATCACTGTATTGTCCCCAAGATTTTTTATCAAAGGCCACAAACTGATAACGATACCCACCATCGAGGCTTAGTTCGGTGTTGTACCAGGGAAACCATTCAACAGTGAGGAACGTTGACAGCTCATGCTCCTCCGTCTCATCACCATCGTTTACAGCCTGGCTGGGGTCGCTTTCGTATTGTGCTTCGGTAAGAGCTCCAGGCATTTGGTAGGTATTCCACTGATAACCTAAATCAGCTTCAGCCCGCAGGATCTCGGTAATGTCCCAGCTGCCGTTGAGCAGTGTATTGACTGAACGGCTTTCGGTGCGCTCACGGTGGCCTTCGTTGGTGGAGTGGGAGAAGGTCACCGAGCCGTCGGTGGAACCCTGGTTCGTGCCGTAGCGGATGCGCTGGCTGGAGAACAAACCGTTTTGGAATTGGTCCGAGTTATAGGCTCCGAAGTCGACAGTAGATGCAAATTCGACCGGCTCTTTGCTGTCCTTGGTAATTATGTTTACTACACCGCCGACAGCGTGGTTGCCGTACATAACGCTGTTGCTGCCGTGGACCACTTCAACCCGTTCGATCGATTCGAGGGGGATGGAGAGCCACTGAATTCCGGACATGTCCTGGCTGTTGAGCCTTCGTCCGTCTACCATCACCAGCACCCGTCCGTGGCTGTTTTCACCGAAGCCCCGCATGTCAATCTGGGCCTGCTGCGGTCCCGAAAAGGAAGTGAAGTTGACACCGGCCAGCTTGTCGAGGATACCCACGAGGGACTGCTCGCCGGATTCCTGAATCTCCTCGGCTGTAATAACTGTGACATGGGCGGGAGTTGAGAGTTCCGACTCTTCAGTTCGAGCTGCCGTAATGACCACATCAAGAGCATCACTGTTCTGAGCAAAAGTTGCCGCTGGGCCGACCATGAGCAACAGTATGAGAACTGCTGCAGTCCGATTAAAAATAGAAACTTTGTGCATAACTCTGTGCATAGAAAACTCCTTCTGCAAATTGGTACAAGTAATAGATTTTGCATGTACCGAGAAGGAATGGGGTATATCGGGGGGCATATACGCATCCATCCCCTGTACGTGAGAGAACGGAACACACACTACATATGTGTTCTTTCGGAATTGAATCGTCTTCTGACTTACGGATACTCAGTATGCGCCTTCCCGCAGAAACACCTGCAGTGGCATACACCTACCTCACATCCGATTACAGCGGCACGCCCGCACCCGATTTTCACGGGTTTCCGTTATTCATTCCTTGATAATGTGGTTTCATTATATTTCCTGCTGCGGTAAACATCAAGTGAGATTTCGGTTCATTTCCGTCATGACTGCTGGCTTGTGATTGAACTTGATACTTTATGGCTTACATCCTATTATCGTCGTTGTGATACAACGGGCCTTTCTCTGGATTATTCTACTGATTGTCGCTTCCCCCTCTTATGCTGAGCCGGTCAAGCTTACTGATGAATCCTCTGCATATAATCTGCAGAATTCATTAACATATCTGGTTGATGAGCAAAGTAATCTTTCAGCTGAAGAAGCCTATGACCGGCGAACAGCATTTCAAGCTCTACCTCATGAGTCAATTCAAATTCCCAGAGAGGGGGTGATGTGGCTGCTTTTTTCAGTCCGGAATGAGAGCTCGGCCACCCGCTGGATTATTGAAAACGCAATGAAAATTGAACTGATGGAGCTGTTCCTGCAGCAGCAGGGCAGCTGGCGAGCTATCCAGAAAACGGGTAACCAAATTCCCTATTCTAATAGAAGAGTGAATACCCGTAACCCTGCCTTTCAGTTTCAGTTGGAGCCGGGGGCGAGCCGGGATATTCTGATTCGGATGTACGATTACCAGTCAGCTAGTGTACGGCTCGAGCTGACTGAAGAAGAGAAGTTTTGGGAAGATTATAGTCGCAGCACCTTGTTGATCGGGCTTGCCTTCGGTTTTTTTGCCGCCCTTATCATCTACAATTTTGTTATTTATCTGTTTGACCGCGATAGCGCTTATCTGTTTTATTCGCTGTACATGGCTGCCTTTTTTCTGAACCAGGCTGCTCAGGAGCGGCTTTTCTCGCAGTATGTTACACCGGATCAAGCCTACGGCTTTTTCTGGTTTATCCTGTTCGGCGGCGCTACTGCGGCCTTCGGGCTGGAGTTTTTCCGGAATTTTATTGAAACCCGCTCTTCTATGCCGAAACTGGATTTGGGAATGAGAATTGTACGCTGGATAGCCTTGGGTACTGCTATGTCTGCCTTTGTCTATGCAGGCCCTGTTTCCGCGGATATTCTGAATGTTGTCAGCTTAATTGCCATGGGATTGATATTGTGGGCGCTTATACGCCGGATTATAGAGCGGGATCTGCTGGCCTTGGTGTGTCTGCTGGGTTCACTGTTGTATTTGGCGGGAACTGCGGCTGAAATTTTTGTAACCCTGGTTCCGGTGCCGGTCAATCCCTTTATTCTCAACGCACAGCTCTACGGGGCGCTTACCCAGGTGCTGTTTCTCGGATTCGCTCTGGGGGCAAAAAGCTTCCGTCTGCGGGCCCGGTATTACCGTATGCAGCAGCGGTACCAGGAAGACCTTGAACAGAGCGTTGCCACACGTACACGTGAACTGGAGGCGGCAAATCGCAAGCTCAATGAGCATGCGGTAACTGATGCACTGACCGGTTTATACAACCGCAAAGAGCTGGAACGCAGAATAGCTGAGCTCAACCCGTTTCTGGCCCGCAAGGGGGGTGCACAGGGAGATTATGTTGTTACAGTTGCGTATTTAGATTTGGATAATTTTAAATACTACAACGATACCTTCGGCCACGGCTATGGAGACCGGCTTCTCAAGAAGTCTGCAGATATCTTTCGCACAAACACCCGTGCATACGATCTGCTTTTCCGTGTGGGGGGTGATGAGTTCCTCATCATTATGCCTGAGGCGGATCTGAGTACGGCAGAGCACATAGTTGAAAGGATCCGCAGCAGCTTTGATTCGGCTATCAGAGCCGAAGGCGAAGTAAAAGTTACCGTGTCCACTGGGCTTGCTTCATCGGAATATTTGCCGGGGGTAAAACTGGAAGAGCTTATAGAAACCGCTGATGCTGCATTGCTGAAAGCAAAGGAGAGCGGGAAAAACCGAATTTCTTCCGGTTCGAGGTAATTATTTATCAAAGTACCGGCGGGGGAGTGGGCTGAAGGGTCTTGCTCCTCCGCCTTTTTTTATTGCCCTAAGGTGCAGGGAATTCCCTGTTCTGTAACCATATTACAAAACTGCTGTAGGTACTCATCCGATGGCCGCTTTAATTCGGTGTAGTCGGCGGCTAAGGTGTTGCCGGGGCGGAAGGGGGTGAGTACGTACTTCTCGGCCCCCTGAAGCAGGGGCAGCATAGACTTCAGCTCTTCCGGGCCGACAATTCCCGGTACCACCGTGGTGCGAAGTTCATAGGCAATACCGGCGCTTTTTAAGTAGGCCACGGAGGCCTCTATTTTTGTCCCGGTATTCTTTGTAGGGCTTAAGAGGGTATCGTACTGCTCCGGTGCGGTTTTGAGGTCCATGGCAATGTAATCGACCTCAGCTTCCGCCAAACGTTCTGGAAAGGTGCCGTTGGTATCAAGCTTGACCTTTAAGCCGTGGGAGCGGATCAGACTGGTGAGTTCGTGGAGGTTGTCGTGAAGCAGGGGCTCCCCGCCGGTAATGCATACGCCTCCCAGCACCGCCGCCCGTTTTCCCAAAAAGCGGTCCAGCTCGTCCAGCGATAGAAGATTATCTGGATAGGGAGGCTGCACCAGAGTGGGATTGTGGCAGTAGGGGCAGCGCAGATTACAGCCGGGGGTAAAGACCGTGGCCGCTACTTCCCCCGGAAAATCCAGTAGAGTTGTTTTTTGAAGCCCCACATGGGTAAGCGCCATCTCTCTGTTCGCTTCTTTCTATTTACCGTCAGCCTCAGGGAACAGTTCTCGCAGCTCCTGAGCAGTAAAAACGCGGCTTGTTTCATTGCCGGACTTATCGAAGAACAGTACGGTGGGGGCGGCCATGATGCTGTAGGCTGCCGCCTCAGCAATGCCTTCGGCGGTATCGACGTTCACCTGCCGACCCTGTACCGATACTTCCTCCATGAATGCTTTAACCGGGGGACAGTTTGGACAGTTACTGCGGTAGAACAGCAGAAAAGAAACAGGCTGCAGATGTTCTTCCGGCTTTAATGAAAGCTGGCCGGTGATTGTATCCAGTGTGTGCTGCTCTTCTACCTGAACCGAGATATCCCGGACAGCTGCTCCTTCAGGGGCCGCAAGTTCCGTCTGGGGTACTATCGGCTCGTTAAAAAGTTCGCGCAGGCCAAACTCCTCCTGTTTGCCCTTGTTCCAGTTGCGTACCGAGCGGTAGTAGCCGACGATGCGCGTATATACTTCCGCCTCGCCGCCGCAGCGGGGGCAGGTGAAGTGCTCGCCGGCGATATAGCCGTGATCCGGGCAAATGGAAAAGGTCGGAGAGATAGTAAAGTAGGGCAGGTGATAGTTGCGGGCGATGGTTTGGACCATGCTCCGACAGGCCCTCCAGTCGCTGACCGCTTCCCCCA
>JAIPFV010000158.1 GCA_021736475.1 Spirochaetia bacterium
GACACAGGGTATCTTGAAAAAGTTTTGTTTAATGTCTAACTGCGTTTGCCCTGTTGTAAGGGGGGACCTCCGTTGAAGTCGAAGGTAAAAAAAGGCAGGCAGCAGCCAGTTCGCCGAGTAATACGCGAACCAAATAAAATGCCAAGGGGAATCAACCGCGTGAATCAACACGACATCTCCCGCGGGGCCTGAAACGGCGTTCAGGGTAAAGGGAGAATAATAATTGATAACGCTGAACAGAACGGCCGGGGAGTAGAGGAGAAGAAAGAGCGGCAAAGGCATTTTTCTTTTCAAGGTAAGGGAGTAGACAAAATGAAAGTTCAGTGCGGGGAAAAAGAACAAGCCGATGCAGGATACCGGCAAAAGAAGATTCAGCGTTTCGAGGTTTTCAATGTTGTAGACAAAGTAGGCGGTAATGGTCCAATGAAATAATGCGATGAACGCAAAGCTGACGATCCTGTGCTCCCTTTCCTTTACCTTCATCCGTTGCAGCAGGATGAAAAGATAGAAATAGAAAGCTGCCGCGCCTATGTTGAGAATATTCAACAAGGCCATGCCCTATTGTAGGGCCGTAATCCTGAGAGAACAAGGAGAAAAAGAAAAAACTGTACCTTCGTACAATACGATTTTGTTCCCACTGTGCTACGGTTGATTCATAGAATGAGAGGAGCCTTGCCTTGCGGAGTGACGCTTCGGTCTCGCGGAGGTTTCTATGAAAAAGTTTCTTTTAATCCTAGTTTCGCTTGTGTTGCTGGGTGGATTCGCTCCTTCAATCTTTGCTCAGTCGGATCCGAGTATCGGGCTTTTCGCCACTCCGGAGGTCCGGTTCCCCATTGGCGACAAAGCGGCCAACTATAAAACAGGAATCGGTGGGAGAATCGTGGGCCTTTGGGGGCTGCCTTCTCTTTCCTGGCTCAGCCCGACGGTAGACACAAGTTTCGCCTTTATCCCGCTCGAACTCGGCGAAGAAAGCTTTTTTTCCTCCACGAATCTCTCTCTGGTTCGCGGTGGCCTTGGCGCGCAGGCAACATTCAAAGCGAACGAGCGGTTTTCCTTTTATTCACGTGCTCATGCATCCGGCTATTACGCAGCCCTTGGGGGGGACACCTCCGGCAGTGCGGGTGGTTTTGCCTACGGCGGCGGAGGGGGAATGGGTTTTCTCCTCTCACCGAGGATAGCGCTCGAACTGGCGGCCGGCTACACCTCCTACCTTGGGCTTTACGATGATGTATCTCTCTCCATCGGTACGACGATACGCTTTACCGGCCCGGGCAACGGTGCAATACCCCGGTCTGACTTCAGCGCGGGAGCCGGCACAGGTCCCCTCGACGGCTATATACGCTTTGCCTCGGTAGAGATCGACCGGGTCTTTCCCGTTCTTTACAAGTACTACGACGACCACCCGATGGGAAGGGCCACCGTGATAAACGAGGGATCCCGGCCTGTCGAGGATGTGGAGGTACGATTTAGTCTTAAACAGTTCATGGACTCTCCAAAGGTAAGCGCCCGTATCGATGAGCTCGACCCGGGGCAGGAAAAAGAGATAGATATCTACGCCCTCTTTACCGAACAGATTCTCTCGGTCACCGAGGGGGCGAAGGTGGCCGCGGAGATACGCGCCGATTACGAGGTGCCGAGCAGAGGCGGGCGCGGCGGCAGCGATGGCGAGGTAGTAACCCTCGACACCTACAACCGCAACTCCCTCAGGTGGGACGATGACCGGAAGATTGCCGCCTTTGTAACGGCCCGTGACGAGGAGGTACAGCGCTTTGCCCGCAACAACGCCTCCATCGTCGAAGACCGCGGGGTAAAGGCGATATCCCGTGAGCTGCAGCTTGCCATGGTATTTCTCGAGGCGATGAAGGCTCACCGCTGTACCTACGTGGTCGATCCCTCATCGGCCTATTTCGAGATGTCCCAGGACGGACAGGCAATCGACACGGTGCAGTTTCCCCGGCAGACCCTCCAGTACCGGGCGGGCGACTGCGACGACCTCTCTGCCACCTACGCGGCGCTTCTCGAGTCCTCCGGCGTGTCCACCGCTTTTGTTACCGTACCCGGCCACATCTACACCGCCTTTCGGCTCGAAATGAGCGAGGGGGAGGCAAAGCGCACCTTCTCCCGTTCGGACGACCTCATTGTGACCGAGGACGGCTCGGTCTGGGTGCCCGTCGAGACGACGATCCTCCGTAAAGGGTTTCTTGCAGCCTGGGCCGAGGGCGCCTCACAGTGGCGCAGGTATGAGCAGGAGGGCAAGGCCCAGCTTTTGCCGAACAGCGAGTCCTGGAAGACCTACGAGCCGGTGGCCTTCGGAGTATCGGACTTCGAGGTGGGAACCCCCCTTCGCGACAGGGTAGAGGAGGAGTTTACCGGTGAGTTCGACCGCTTCGTGAACCGCGAGATATCCGGGCGTGAGCAGGAACTGCTCGGCAGGCTGGAGCAACAGCCGGGCGACAGGCGCCTCCGCAACCGCCTCGGCGTCCTCTATGCCCGATACGGCAAATACGATAGGGCGGAGGCGCAGTTCCGCTCCGCGGTTCAGGGGCGGGATTATGTCCCCGGGCTCATCAACCTGGGGAACATCTCTTTCCTGAACAAAAATTACGCCGGAGCCCGCGATGCCTATTCGCGCGCTCTCGAGCTCGATTCAGATAATGAGACGGCGCTCCTGGGTATGGCCCGGGTCTCCTACGCCGCCGAGGACTACGGAGCTGCCGAGGAGGCCTACAGCGAGCTCGGCGCCCTGGATCCCGAACTGGCCGAGCGCTTCGCCTACCTGGCCGCCGGCAGCTCGGGGGGCGGCACGGGCCGGGCTTCAGAGTCGGCGCAGATCCACTCCACCATTGTGTGGGAGGAGGAAGAGGAATGAAAACTCTCAAACGATTCGGATTAATTATCCTTGCAATCATCGCAGCCGGCCTATTGCTGCAGTGCGGCGATCCGGAATCCCTGTTCAGCAGTGTGGAACAACGGGTGGAAGAGGCGCAGACTGGTGAGATGGCGCCGAAAGCTCCCTCGGATCTCGCCACCACCCCACAAAGCGCAAGCCAGATCGACCTCACCTGGAGCGACAACAGCGACAACGAGGAAGAGTTCCAGATCCAGCGCGATTCGGGCTCGGGTTTCCAGGGGATCGATACGGTCGGGGCGGACAGCACCGCCTACTCCGATCAAGGACTTTCGGCCGACACAAGTTATAGTTACCGGGTGCGGGCGGCAAACTCGGCGGGTGAGTCGGCATGGACGGAGGAGGTAAGCGCTACTACCAATCCGCCACCCACAACTACGCCTGAAGCACCTTCAGATCTTACGGCAAATACGCAGAACGCCGATCAGATCTACCTTTCATGGAGTGACAACAGTGATAACGAAGAGGCTTTTGAATTGATACGGAAGAAAGGCGCCGAAGGCTCATATATAACGGTTGACAACAATATTCCTGCGGAGACCCTGGAATATCAGGACACAGACCTCGACCCGGAGACCGTCTATTACTACCGGGTGCGGGCGAAGAACAGCGCCGGAGAGTCAAACTGGTCCAATGAGGCAAATGGTGAAACAACCAGTCCTGCGGAACCTTCCATCCTGACCGCGATGGCGCAGAACGAAGATCGAATTGATCTGTCATGGGTTGATGAGAGCTTTGATGAAGATAATTTCGAGATACAACGGAAGCAAGGTGAGGGCGGCACCTATACGACAATAGCCACTGAGCCGGCGGGAACGGAGAGTTACCATGACATAGGTCTCGACTCTGAAACAAGCTATTACTATCGACTAAGAGCTGTGGACTTAGGAGTTACGTCCAACTGGTCCAACGAGGGTAGTGCAACCACAGAGCAACTTGCCGCTCCTTCTGGTTTGCAGGCCACGGCATTAAGTAAAAGCCAAATCGAGCTTTCCTGGACGGACAACAGCGCCGGTGAAGAATACTTTGAGATCGAGCGGGAAGGGAGTATTATAAACTCCACTGTATCCGCGAATACGGAAAACTATTATGACGACGGCCTTAGTTCAAATACAAATTATACATATAGAGTCCGAACAACGGACCCCGGAGGCGCATCGACATGGAGTTCCACTGCGAGCTCGACTACAGATTATGCTGTTGGTGACACAGGCCCGGCAGGGGGAGTAATCTTCTTCGATGATGAAGAAAGTGATTTTAATCATATTTCCGGGGGCCGGTATTTGGAAGCGGCGCCAGCCTCGACAGAATGGACCGCTACGTGGGGGTCTCACGGAACCTATATAGACGCTTACAGATTCGGGTTAGGTGATGGAGCCGAAAACACGGCGGATATCGTGGAGGCACAGGGGACAGGCTCAACAACTGCCGGACAGTTATGTGATGGCTTAAGCTACGGCGGATACGACGACTGGTATCTGCCCTCCTCTGATGAGCTCAACAAGATGTACGATAATAAAGGAATTATTGGAGGTTTTTCATCCGATTACTACTGGAGTTCTTCGGAGAGTGATACTGAATACTCGTGGATGCAGGACTTCGAACTCGGCAACAGGAGCGGCTACGGCACCAAAACCTTCAGCACTAAAGTACGAGCAGTCCGGGCTTTTTAGCAATCAAGCTATTTAACGATTAACCCTGTTAGACCCTACTCAGCGGGTTAAGCCCATTGAGTAGGGTCTATGGGGTTCAGGTGGGCAGTTTTCTTGCCCCCTTAGTTAACACTTACGGTCATAATGCCGTTTCCAGCATGGCGATGAAAGTGAGTGACAGCCAAATCGATCTTTCCTGGATGGACAAAATTAGCTTCGAGATCGAGCGTGACAGCACCGTGATCGATACTTTAGCCGAAAACGGCATTGAATTCGACGATTGGTTTCTACCGTCGAAGAACGAGTTGAATGATATATATAATAAATTGAAGAAGAATAATGTTGGAGATTTTGATACAGCCATATATTGGAGTTCTGCAGAGTACGATAGCATATATGCCTGGCCATTTCTTATTGGCGATGGTCTACCGGCAAGCGAAGACTGAAAAAATGCCGACTTTACCGTTAGAGCCGCACGCGATTTCTAACAATTCAGCTATGTAAATATTTGTGCGGGAGCAGGGGGCCTTTGCCCCCCGCTGACCTGCCAGAATGAAGATGAT
>JAIPFV010000159.1 GCA_021736475.1 Spirochaetia bacterium
GGGATGGGCCACGCCGTTACCGCCCTAGTGGGGCAGAACGTAGGTGCCGGGGACTATATAGAGGCACGGAAGTCCGCCTTTATCGGTCTTAAGACCGCCTGGGTCTACTCATTTTCCATAATGATACTCTTTATTGTAGCTGCCCGCCCCCTGGTGGCTGTGTTTATACCAGGTCTCGGGAGCGGAAGTACTGAAGTAAGCTCCATGGCGGTTATCATGCTTCGGCTGGCTTCATTCTACGTGTTGGCGGACTCCGCGCAGCTCGTGTTTACCGGGGCCTTGCGGGGTGCCGGTGACACCCGCTGGGTAATGATCGTATCCGTAGCCCTCCACTGGGCTTTTGCCGGTGTTGCGCTTGTTCTTATAAAAGTTCTCGAAGTAGACCCGGTGATTGCCTGGCTCGCTTTTATCGGTTTTATCATAGTGATGGGGACCAGCATGTTCCTGCGGTTTCGCGGCGGAAAGTGGAAGGACATTAAAATGATCGACACGGAAGCCCCGGAGTATCCCTATACTCTCGGAACCTTTCCCGAAATTATCGCGGAAGAGCCGGTCGAGCCTACCTTGTCCGAGGACTAAGCTGGTTGTATATATTGCGATAGAAGTTCTTCGCTGATCTCCCAAAGCCGGCGGGCCTGGTTCTCCCCTTCCTCGAGGAAGCGCGAATGAGCTTCCTGTTTATTTACAAAATATGTGCCTGAAATACCCTCAACTTCCTTTGAAGAGGCCAAGTAGACCGGAGTCTCCGCTCCCTTTTCCACCGAAGCCCCTCCAGAGAACAGGACGTGCAGCAGTTTTGTATTAATGACGCCCGGATGAAGTGCATTCGCGCTAATTCCATCCTTAAAATAGCGTCTATGCAACTCCCGGGTAAACAGCACCATCGCCACTTTTGACTGGGCGTACGCCCGGGAGGGATTGTAGCTGCGGCTGGACTGCAGGTCCTCAAAATCAATACTGCCGCTTTCATGGACCATAGAACTGACGTTTATTATGCGGCTGGGCGCATTTCGCTTCAGTACCTCCAGCAGCTTGTGGGTAAGTAAAAAATGAGAAAGATAATTTACGGCGAAGGTCTGCTCAAAATTGTCGGAAGTCAAAATACGTTCGGTACGAATTACCGCAGCATTGTTTATCAACACCTTCACATCCGGAAAATTGTCTGCAAGCTGTTCGGCTAAAATTGCCACCGATTCCATATTGGATAAATCGGCTGTAAGTAAATCAACTTCATCTTTCGCCCCAGCCTGAATCTCTGAGCGGGCGGATCTGCTTTTCTCATTATCCCTGGCAATTATTACAATACTGTGTCCCTGCCGGGCCAGCTGACGGGCAGTCTCTTTTCCTATGCCGTCACTCGCCCCAGTGATCAAAACTCTCATTATGCTCCTCCTGAACTAAAACATACTATCATCATAGTCAGAGGGCAAATCAGTTTAAAAAACCGGTTTGGTTCTTACTGTATGTTTTAGCGGATCGTAGGCGCTAGGTACCAGCTGTATATCAGCTCCCTCATTTTCTGCAATCGTACAAACTTGCTTTAGTTCCTCAATCTCGCGGAGCGCTGTTCCATGACTCTCTTCACCTAAACGGTAAGGCAGATATTGTGAAAAATCTTGAGTCAAATTTTCATATAAGCCCTGCACAGCTGTCCGAACTTTTTCTACACTGCTTACTCTACCGGTCATAAAGGCACTCATATCTTTCGCGGCGTGTTTCCACATTGGTCTAAACAGGTTGGGTTTGATGGCAAATTCAGAGATACAGGGGAAAGCCCCCTCGGAGTAATGCCGATATACCCGTACTTCACGACTTGTCTTAAAGCGAATTTCCATGCTGTAGCTTTCCCGCTGCCAGCGCTGGTACCTTTCCTGCTCCGAAGGTTCGAGAAGACCAAACATTTCAGTTTCGATACTGCGGTTAGCCTTTTGCAGCTGTACCTCACGCTCTGCTCTACTTCCCCGATTTGAAACCGGATCAATTACCTTACCAAATCGCAGAACCAGTTTCGGCCTACGTGTAGTCAGGGTACTGTGAGACTGAAGGTACGTCCCACTAATGCCAACCGGAAGAATAGGTGTTTGGGTAAGCTGGGAGAAATATGGTGCGCCCTGCTTATTTTCAAAACTGCGTTTCTCCCACATTCCACCCGATGGGAACATTAGCAGATGCTTATTGCTTCTCAAATGCTTGATGACATTGTTAACGGCGGAACTATCAGAGTACCCCCGCTTGATGAGGGTCATTCCATATACAGACATCATCAGCATCTTGAAGGGTTCCATTTTGAAGTCCCGCGGGCCAAGCATCTCGAGTGCCTGCGGGTACATTGCAAGTACTAAAGGGCCGTCCAGATTTGAAAGATGATTGGGTAAAACCAATAGGGGACCTTTTTCAGGGATATTTTCAATTCCTTCCACAGTTGTGCTGGTAAGCAGAGAATAGAATGTGTTCAGAAATACTCGACTGAAGTCTCGTCTTTCCTTGAGAAAAGTGTAAGGATAACTGCATGTGCGTCTATTCAATTTGCTGTGTAGAGCGGAAACCAGTGTGTCACCCATAAATGTTCCTCCTTAAAAGGTTTGAGTAAAAGTAACACTGCTTTGTTAATGTAGTGTAAGTATTTGCCTAAAATACCATTTATATCTGAGCAAATAAGAAGGTAAACCGTGTCTCCCTCGCATTTTTTCCGATTTAACCTTATAATAATAACTATGGTTGTATGGTCGTTTATTAATTTTCTTGCCTGTATCGGGGTTATTGTTGTCAACGGATTGGCAAATGCTCTTCCGCTTAATGGAATGGGTACTGGGGAGTTATCTGATCTCTATCCTAATCTTTTCGTACCGGCGGGGATTACCTTTTCAATCTGGGGGATTATTTACATCCTGCTGATTGGGTTTTGTGTTTATGGTATTAGAGCCTCCCTCAGTTCGACAACAGACGCTTCATTCCTCAAATCTGTTGGACCTTGGTTCCTCCTCTCCTGTGCCGCGAATGTGTCGTGGATTTTTGCATGGCACTGGCAGAAAGTGGGGCTCTCCCTTGTGGTGATGCTTGTCCTGCTCTTTTCACTCATTATTATCTATCTGAACCTGAATAGAGGCACAGCCGCTTCTTTTGCTGAATTGATCTTTACCCGGCTGCCTTTTAGTATCTACCTAGGCTGGATTACGGTGGCACTTATTGCAAATGTTACAGCCCTGCTGGTTAAAACGGGATGGGGAGGTTTTGGCTTATCTGAAACATTCTGGACAGTTACCGTTATTATTGCCGCGGTCTTGATTACCTTACTAGTGATTCATACACGGAAGGATGTCGGATACAGTCTGGTTGTAATATGGGCTTTGTTCGGGATAGTGCTAAAGCGAAGTGCCCTTGGGGATGCCCCTGCTGTTACAGTCACAGCTGTTGGCGGAATTGTTGTTATTGCCATATTTCTGATACTGAGAAGGTTTATTATAAGATAGTCCCTGAAATATTTGAACATAGGATTATCCGAACTTCCTGTGCATGAATTTTCTATACATCCTGCCGAACCTTGGGATATTATCAAAAATATCTCCCCACAGATCGTAGTAATCTCTCTGTTCAATAATCATCGATTCCTCATTAAGCGTGAGTTTTGAACATCCGTAGAGGGTAGAGCTGGGGAACTTTTTAAACATCATCGTCATCTCCCACTGCATGAAGATTCTGTTTTCCGTCTGGGAGAGATCTACAATTTCCATTTTTAATTCTTTACACCTGTCGGACAACCTCTTACAGAGAGCCATGAATGCCTTTTTTCCTTCCACCCGCTGAATTGAATCCTGGAAAATGATATTCTGGTGGTAATAGGGGAAAAGATGGGACCAATCCGGTTTCCCTCTGGTGTTATAGGTTTTACTCCACTGCCTACGAATCGTTTCAATATCCATACAATGCCCCTTTCACATTATCATATGTTTTTACCCCATATTAAAAGGAAAAAACTTGAACAGGGAATAAGTGCCGTTACCCACGCAATGGCTATTGCCCTTTCAGAATCCACCCGAAAAATAAGTGTGTATTACGGCGGCAAGCGGCTGGTTGTTATGTAGTCTTACATCGTTGTTCATCTTTCCCACAGTTCCAGGTATAAATGCCGCAACGGGTTTAGGGCGGCATAAAGCCACGCAGTTGTTCCTGTATTGCTCTCCAACCCCGGATCGGCACCATTCTCAAAGAGCAAGCGCAGGGCTTCCGGCGATTTTCCCCAAATAGCATACATGAGGGGAGTTCGCCCCATACTATCTTGTGTATTCGGTTCAACTCCAGACTCGATAAATTGCCTCAGCAGTTCTGTATCGTTTTCAAAGGCAGCGGAAAATATATCCTTTGTTCTGTTTTGCCCTAGGGTGTCGCTCATTTCGATCAGGGCAGTCCATTTCTCATAATACATTTCGTACCCGCGATTTGTATTTTTCCGGAGTTTCTCTGCCATTTGTGAAAGTATGTGTTCAAGTAATTCCGACTCCCCTAGTTTGTCGAGTGTTCTAAGGGCGGCGGATCTAAACTCTCTATCACCCAGGCCCCGGACCATTACCTTTTCAAGAAACTTCGGTTTTTTTGAACTGTATTTCAGTGGCGAGGGTAAACTCCACGCATCGTGGGGAAGTACACCGGCAAAGCCCCACAGCCTGCTTTCCTTAAGTTTGTCCGGATGTTGATAATCCAGGGAGACAGGGGCTTCTTCCTCATCAAGAAGGCGAACAGTACCGCTCTCTGTGTTGTATTCGACTACAGGATGAAGAAACTCCTTCACCTCCGAAAGCCAGTTGCCGGTCCAACTAAAGTAGAGTTTGTCTCCGTCGCGTCCAAACCTACAAGACTGCAGGTCCACCCTTTGCGTGCCGGCTTCGGCTTTGAAACTCCAGACTTGTTCTAACTTATCCTGGGCGCCTCCGGCCTCTATGGAAAGCTTATACAGGCTAAAATCGGTGTAAAAGTATTTTGGATCAGTTACGGCAAACATAGGAACAATAACTTTACCGGGCAGATACAGGCTGTAGTAACTCAGAAAATAGATCTCTTCCCCGATATGCAATC
>JAIPFV010000160.1 GCA_021736475.1 Spirochaetia bacterium
CACCGAAGCAACCGAAGCAGGTCAAGCTCTTAGCCTTGTAGCCGAAGTCCCGCCTCCACCCGGCTGTGAGGGGCCCGCCGATATCGCAGTCTCCTCCGGCGGGCCCTGGGCCGCGGCCGCCTTTTAGGGAAGCGACAGCCACTGCATCTTCCGCCGCAGTCCCTCCGACGGGGGATTAACCGTCCACCGCATCTTCACCGACGAGTCCGACGGGGTAGACCAGCTCAACGGAGTACACCGGGTAGATTTTGCGGCCTCCGACCCGGAGGGTCTGCACCTGTACAGCAGCAGTTACTACGACGACGCGGTCTGTCTCTTCAGCCTCACCGGCACCGACGATTCTGCGGTGTGGAGCTATTCCGGCAGCTGGAAGGAGTTCGGCAGCGTGCAGGAGCCAATTCAGGCCTTCAGTACCGGCCCCGCCGCCGAGTACCAGGCCGATATTGGCCGGCTCAACTATACCCAGGGTCTGGCAGTCAGCCCCTCCGGAGATCTGCTGGCCCTTGCTGCCGGCAGCAACGACGCTCTCTGCCTGTGGAGCCGCAACCCGGTCGACGGCAGCCTCAGCCCCCTCGCCGCCCTCCGGGAGGGCCTGGAAAGCAGCCCTACCGAGAGCTCCGGTGGCCTCCCGCTGCCCCTGCCCGGCTTCTCCGGCCCTCTCAGCGGGCTGGACGGGGCCCGCTCGGTTCTCTGGTCGCCCGGAGGCCGCCGTTTGTACTGCGCCGCAAGCAACAGCAACGCCCTGACCATCTTAGAGCAGTGGTAAACGCTAAATTTTATATTATTTGTTGTTTTTAAACGCTAAATATTATAACATAGGGAGTATGAAGGCAAAATATGTGATAGATAGAGAGCTTTATGCAAAAATAACAGAGAAACTCTACCGCGGAAGAGCCCTCATTGTGACAGGCCCGCGGCAGGTGGGAAAAACAACTCTCATCAGAAAAATACTATCTAGCAGTGGTAAGAATTGTATTGAATTTACAGGGGATGAACCGGATATACGCAGCCTGCTCAATTCTCCGACTTCAACCAGAATAAAAGAGCTCATAGCCGGGGCACAGATAGTATTCATCGATGAAGCCCAACGTATCCCTAATATCGGGCTCACCTTAAAACTGATGGTCGATCAAATACCGGCGGTCCAAGTTATTGCAAGCGGTTCCTCTTCCTTTGAGCTGGCTGCAGGCATCTCTGAAGCATTAACAGGTAGAAAATTTGAGTTCCGACTGCTCCCCTTATCCTGGAAAGAGCGCTCCGAATATTTCGGCCAATTAGAAGAACACCGGCTGCTGGAAAAACGGCTCATACTTGGGAGTTACCCCGAAATCACCATCACACAAAACGAGGAAGAGGATTTACTTCAGGAACTCGCCGGCAGCTATCTGTACAGAGACCTGCTCACCCTCGATCAGCTTAGAAAACCGGCGGTATTAGATAAACTGCTTCAAGCCCTTGCGTTACAAGTTGGCAGTGAAGTCTCTTTTCAAGAACTAAGCCGAACAATCGGGATAGATAATCAGACCGTAGAGCGCTATGTCGATCTACTGGAAAAGGCCTTCGTCATTTTTCGTCTTCCGGCCTTCAGTCGAAATCTGCGCAATGAAATCAGAAAGGGAAAAAAATTCTACTTTTATGACAACGGAATACGAAACGCAGTTATCAACAATTTTTTGCCTCTCCAGTCGAGGAGTGACGCGGGGGCCCTGTGGGAAAACTACCTCATCTCCGAGCGTATAAAAAAGCTTTTCTATAGAACCCCCTATGTCCGGTCCTACTTCTGGCGCACTACTCAGCAGCAGGAAGTAGATTACATCGAAGAGCACGAGGGAGAACTATCTGGGTGGGAGTTCAAATGGAACCCCCACGCAAAAAGCCGCAGACTGCCCCGTACCTTTACGCGCAGCTACATGCCCAGGGTGACAGAGATTATCAGCACGGATAATTACGAGAGCTTTTTACAATAAGTGTGTTTGTATGCATTTGCCCGTCGTGCTGTGCCGGGCTTATATTCGAAGTATGAGCACCGCAAGTTCTCTGCAAAACCCGGTGTGCGCGGTCTGCGGTAAAACGATTCAGGGCCGGTATATCCGCGACTATTGGGGCAACAATTACCACAGCACCCACGAGCAGACCCACCCGGCCTGTCACTACTGCGGCCGGCTTATCTCCAAGCACAGTACCGGCGGGGGCAGCCGCTACTCCGACGGGAGGATGATCTGCGCACTGTGCCGCGACCGGGCCATTGAGAACAAGGAGTCCGGGCTGGCGGTTCTGAATGAGGCCCATGACCTGCTTGAGAAACACGGCATTCTGCTGCGCCCCTTCCGTCCTAAGTTCAGCCTGCTCGACCGACAGACCCTCGGCAAATACTCTAAAAGCGGAAATGAACTCGGCTTTACCCATGCCACTCGCCGCACCGACAGCAGCGGCCGCATTCTCGACCTGAAGATCCAGGTATTTATCCTCCACGGCCTGCCCTACGAGGCCTTTCTGGCCACCGCCGCCCACGAGCTGATGCACGCCTGGATTCACCTGAACGGCCGCCAGGACGCCGCCCGCTGGTTCAAGGAGGGCAGCTGCAACATGGCCGCCTACCTGGCCCTCCGCTCCAAACGCACCCTCGAAGCCGACTACCAAATAGAGCAAATGCGCCGCCAGACCGACCGAGTGTACGGCCGGGGTTTCCGGAAAGTCCTGCGCTTTGCCCAGCGCCGCGGCACCGGCGCGTGGCTGAAGTCCGTACGTACGGCCAAACGGTTGCCGTTGTTGTGAGTTATTCTACTTTTAAGTTTTTTTGATATTTATCTGCCGGGCGCACAAAGTAAAAGGCCGTCTGGCTATGAACCCGACGGCCTTTAATACTATATACCGAAGCCCAGAGAAAGGGACACACCGAAAATCCCGGTATCAACTGCAGCACCAATATTCTGCAGCAGGTACTCCATGTCTACACTGAGCACGGTACTAATGTCCTGAACATCATTTCTGAGCAGTTCATATGAGGCCTGTACACCAGCGGCAGCAGTAGCTCCTGTTGTATCCCGTCCATACATGAGCGTCAGCTCAGCTCTATCAAGTGCTTTGTATCGTAACAGCAGATAACTGCCGGCATTATACGGATTGCCAACAGAATTCTGTTGAAACATAAAACCTGCATCTAAAGATTCAGTGAGATTAAAATTCAATCCAAAGCGTTGAGTTTGATCAACATTGCCAGTAGATACTTCGTATCCCATAACAAAGCTGTTTTCAATTTCCAGGATATCAACCTGCTCCTGAGCGACCAATGGTGTAGCACACAGTACCACCACGAGTAGTGATATTAAAAATAGTGTTTTCTTCATAGTATATTAACTCCTTTTTTATAGTTTATCTAGTATCCGATAGATCCAACTAAACCTGCGTTCATTACCCCGTTGTCAACGCCGGTTTCATCAAAAATGTAACCAGCTTTCACTTTCAGTCCAGAACTAAAAGCTTCGTCATCATCACTGCTGAATAGGGTAAATGCAGCGTCCACACCACCAGCCAGGCCATTGGTAGCTTCAGATCCAACCATCATGTCAATAGATACCTGAGGCATCAAGAAATAAGTAAAGTTCAGAAAACTGTAGTCTAAACCACCAACAGGGACAGTGGCACCAGGAAAACTAATAGATCGAAATCCCAGCTGCATTGAATCTGACAGAGTAAATTTTAAAGCGAAATCATTACCAACTACCGTTTCGTCAGCAGCGAGATTATACCCGCCTAAAAATCCAAACTCCATACCGAAAATTTCGTTATCAACACTCTGAGCTGATACCGTAAGAGGTACAACCAATGCCAGTAAAAACATTACAACCAATAGTTTCTTCATAAAAACCTCCAAAAAATAACTTTATTTAAAAGAATAGGAACTCCTCCATATTCTTTCATATCCTATAATAGCACATACAAAATGAAAAACAAAACTATTGTAAAAAATGTGTCCCTATAACAAAGGCAGCCGGCAGAAGCTCGCATAGGAACTTCGCCGGCTGCTGTTTTATTGTTCTTGTTTTAGAAGCTGAACCTACTCGTCCAAGCGAATCACCCGCGGATTGCGGGGCGGGTCCGGCATATTTACGCTCCTGTTCAGCTCTTCGCTGATGTAGCGGGCCAGCACCTCTTGCTCGCCGATATCCGTGCGTTGGGCCCCGCGCTCATCCGAGGCGGATTTGAGCATACGGTAGCCGTCGCCGCCGGTCAGTAGAAAGTCGTTGGTTGCCATCACAATGCTTCGGTCGGACAGATTCCCCTGGACCTCACCGTCTCTGACAAGGGTGTCGGTAGATCCGTCGTCGTAGGTGACCCGCAGGTTCACCACCCGGCTGGGCTCGGTTACGCTGGCTTCGCCCATAATGCCCTTATTACTGGCATCGTATTCCAGGTGGATGCCGGCGATTTGCGGAAACCGTCCGTCGGCAGCCGGAACACGGCTGACTGCATTCTCCATGGCCGCCAGCAGTTCGTCGCCGGTCAGCTCGACCACTGCGGTTTTGTTGTCAAAGGCCAGGGCCGACTGGATGGTAAAGCGAGTGATTTTCGGCCCTTCAATGGTAGCCCGAATTCCACCGCCGTTCTTCAGGGCTACATCTACGCCCATATCAGGAAAAGCCTGACGGGCATACCACAGGGTAGAGTCCGCCGCGAGGCGTCCGAGGTTGGTGGCCCGGCCGCGAACGTTGGCCCGTTGGCCGTTCAACTCGGTTTGGCTAGTACCAACCTGCTCAAAGGCGGTTTGAATGGTCGGGGTCTTTGTGAGTGCCTTAAAGATCGATTCGACCCTCTTGGGCGTCTCTAGGGTATGGCCAACTCTGCTTTCCAGCCTGCCAATCGCCTTTTCGGTCGTGGCTACCGGGCCGCTGCGCGGATCCACGCTAATCACATGGCCTTCAGAGTCGAAGGTTACAATCAGGTTGCCCACATAGCGGTACAGCTGACCGCTGTTGACGTTCACCACAAAGTTACCGTCCCGGTCGCGCAGGATAGTGGGATAATCTACACCCGAGCTGTCTTCCGGCCGCAGCAAGTTGTAGGGG
>JAIPFV010000052.1 GCA_021736475.1 Spirochaetia bacterium
GCTTATAGAGGACGACCCTTGCATTAAGGGCCAGTAATACTGTGTTAAGGTCGGAAAATCCGAATTTCCCCCCTACAGTACCGCCAACAGTAATTAAGTTTCTCATTTGCACGCCCACAATGTGGGCAACAGTTTTCTGAAAAAGACCGCCGAAGGACTCCTTCAGTTCTGATGATGTCTCAAGATCTCGTGCAGTTGTCATAGCTCCAATCTCGATTGTAGTACCGTTTCTATTAATGAAACGGAGATCGAGACCGGAGAGGTCGACTGCAAGGTCAACTTTTCGGGAGTTCATTCGGGACCATGCGCCCCCTCCGATAAGAAAGGCCTTTTTATCGGCAAGAAGTGAGTACGCTTCCTCTAAAGAGTGCGGACGCACATATGTGGATATTTCCATGACCATTCCTCCAAATAGTATTAGTTGTCATGGCGTACAGGTTGTACACGCGGCGTAATTGTAACATGGTCAATCACCTTGCGCAACAAAATGCAACGTAAGTGGAGGGGTTTATTTGAATATTTTTTTATCGACAATCCATATGTTTCATTACGCCGGGCTTAGCCCCGTGTGCGTCGAACTATGAGACTGAGGATATATACTGTACCGGCAAACACAATAGTGGTCGATCCGGAGGGGAAATCGAGTATATAACTGGTCCCAAGTCCGATGCTGGTAAACAGAGCGCAAAAGAGGGCAGCCAGCACCATCATCTGCCATAGCTTTCTGGAAAAGAGTCCGGCGGTGGCCGCCGGTATGGTTAACAGGGCAATTACCATTACAATTCCTACCACCGTCACCATCAGCACCACCGTCAGGGCAACCAGAAAAATGAGCAGGATGTAGTAGAGCCGTGTGGGAATGCCCCGCAAACGGGTAAACTCTTCATCAAAGGAGAGTGCCAGGAACTGGTGATAAAACAGAATTCCTAATACAATTACCACCATGTCCAGAAATAGAATCAGTACGAGCTCCTGCCTTCCAACCAAAAGTATATTGCCGAAGAGATAACTCATAGGGTCTACATAGCCGGGAGTTTTGGCTATAAACAGCAGACCGGTAGCCATACCAATAGCCCAGATACTTCCGATAATGGTATCCTCCCGCTCATTGTAGTAAGTACTTACGAGACCAATGATCAGTGCAGCCAAAAGGGCGGCGATCACCGCTCCATGCAGGGGCGAGAGAAAGTCCATGCCGTACACGTGTTTGAAATAGAGTGCAGCTCCGATACCCGCCAAGGCGGCGTGGCTGATGGCCCCGGCGATATACGAGATCCGCTTTACTACAACGAAAGAACCAATAATTCCAAAGGAAACACTTGAGAGCAGTCCTGCAATCAAAGCGTAGCGTATGAAAGGAACATTCGGATCGGTTAGGGCGGCAAAAAACTCCTGCAGCATAATAACTCCTACTGTTGTGACTTTTCTAAATTTATGTCGTGACGAACCATCCGCATCTGGTTTCCGTACGCGGCACTAATCAGCGAGGCATCCAGTTTATCCGCCGGATGTTCATGCACATGGTTATTCACGCAGAAGACCCGATTAGTAATGTCATCGACAAAACCTACATCGTGGGTTACCAGTAGAATGGTGTGGGTTTTATTTAGTTCCTCAAGCAGCTCATGCAGCATTGACCCAACCGCTGCATCTACGTTCGAAGTAGGCTCGTCTAAAAGCAGAATAGACGGTCGCCCGGCCAGAGCCCGGGCAATCAGAACCCTTTGCCGCTGGCCGCCGGACAGTGCCTGAAAAGAACGGTCGGATACATCCGAAAGACCGGCTGTTTCTAAGGCCTCAGCCGCTGCTTGGCGGTCCTCCTTTGAGTAAAAACCGGCGCGCTTCTCCAACCTGCCGGTCAGTACAACCTCGTAGACCGTAATTGGAAACTGTTCGTCAAAGCGTGAATACTGGGGCACATAACCAAGATAGCCCATATTCTTACGAGGAGAACCACCGTATACCTTCACTTTCCCGGAAACAGGTTCCAGCAGACCAAGCATCAGCTTGAGAAGTGTTGTCTTACCGCCGCCATTCGGGCCGATTATACTAACCATATCCCCGGCTTGTATGGTTAAGGACACATCATCCAGTACGGTGTAATTTGAATACCGAAATACCGCATGTTCTACCTCGACTACATTTGTGGCTGTCTCATTCTCCATTCTGATATCCTTCTCGAATTGACTGGGCGATTGACCGCATATTCTTCATGTATTCCGGATTCAGCGGGGCAACTTCAACTACTGCTCCATCTATCGCCTTGGCCACCTTTTCCGCGCTTGCTTTTGAGAACTCGGGCTGTACAAATAGTACCTTGGCATCATGCTTTTTGGCGGTTGCGATAACTTCCTGCAGTTGTCGTGCACTGGGTTCTTTTCCGCCCATCTCGATTGCCATTTGTGAAAGACCATAGGTTTCGGCAAAATAGCCGAATGAGGGGTGGTACACCAGAATGGTACTGCCCTTTACCGGTTCCAGAATCTGCCGTAAATCGTTGTCGAGCGTCTGCAGCTCCTTTACGAAACTCTGATAATTCCGGCGGTAGAGTGATTCTTTTTCGGGATTTACCTCTATCAGTCCATCGCGGATGTGGGCGGCCTGCACTTCAACCAGAGGCGGAGCCAACCATATATGCGGGTCCGTCTGCTCATTGTTTTCGAGTGCTTCATCTGCATGGATGGACCGCTTTTCAATTCCCCGGGATGTATCAATTATTCGCAGTGATTTCATCTCGTCCTTGATCAGCGGAATAAAGGCCTGCTCAAAGGGAACTCCGATGGTAAAAAAAAGCTCCGCCCTTCCAAGTTTGAAAACTTGTTTAGGACTCGGTTCGTAGGTTGCCGGGCTTTTGCCCGGTGGAACCATCACATTTACCTCGACAGAAGAGCCGCCTATCTGCTCAACAAAATAGCGTTGAGGCAGGATGCTTACGAAAACTGTAAGCGCTGGGTCGGACTCGTTGCCCCCCTCCTGTTCGCTGGAGCCGGCGGAATACAACGGCGGAGCGAGCAACAAAAGGAAGACAATTAGTAAAGCCCCTAGAGGCACTTGAGGAGAGGCGGAACACTTCATACCGTTTCCCCGGCCACACTGTCCCGGTCACAGGCAAGGTAGGTCTCTTCACAGTCGTTACACTTTACAACTCGATGGTGTGCGGTGAACTCGTCCCAATGCGCTTGTTGGCTCGGGGTAAGAATGCCTGTTCCCTGACAAAGGGGGCAAATGTTATCCATTGCCCGTAAAACCGCATTGCGGATAAACTCAGACCGGTTGGGAATGCCTTTGAGCGCCTCTACCAGCTGTTGATCAGCCTTAAACGAAATAATTTCGTGTTTTTTCATATCACCTCTAAACCCTAAATAATTATTAAGGTATTACTAAGTATTAATACAATATATGGAAGCGACTTCTACTTGTCAATTCTTTCCTGATCTATTGCGGGTTTATTTTATTGAGATTCCCTCTATTTGCTATTCGATTAATTTTCTTTTGGAGTTCGTGTGTATCAATAGGTTTGTGAAGATAATCGTTACAACCGATTCTCAGAAACTCATCGGTCTCTGCCCGGCTGGTTGCCGCGGAAAGGGAAAGTACAGGCAGCCACTGTAACTTTGGATCCCTGCGAATCACTTTGACAAGCTGGTAGCCGTCCATCACCGGCATATGCATATCTACAATTGCCAAATCGTACTTTTGGCTTTGCAGGTAATTGAGCGCTGTTTTTCCTTCAGGAGCTGTATCGCAGGTATGCCCAAAATTCTTTAGAATCAATTTTATGAGTTGTTGATTTACTTTATTATCTTCAGCTACCAAAATATGCAGCTTACCTTCAGTAGAAGCAGGCTGACTGTTCTGCATCTGCTTAGGGTCGTCTTTCAGGTGTTGGCCAGCTTCGTGGGCACTATTTGGATAGCTCGGCTGCAGGGGAAGGCTGACCGTAAATTTTGAACCTTCTCCCGGGGTACTTTCCACTTGAATGTCTCCCTCCATCTTCTCAACTAAACTTTTCACAATAACGAGTCCGAGGCCGGTGCCGCTGTAGCTGCGGTTGGGGGCCCCTTCTATCTGCTCAAAGGGGGTAAAAAGTTTATCATACCTATCAGGGTCAATTCCGATACCCGTATCTGTTACTTCAATGACTACCTTCTCTTCTACATACCTACAGGAGAGGATGATTCTGCCTGCGGGAGTGAACTTAATTGCATTGGACAGCAGATTTGTCACTACCTGATGGATTCTATGCGGGTCCCCGTAAAACCGGCAAGGCATATCCTTGGCTATGTCTGTTTTAAGGTTGATTTGCTTTGAACTCAACTGCTGATTAAAAAATGAGGGTTGGTAGGCGATCAAATCACAGAGTGAGAATAGTTCATGCTCGAGTTCAAGCCGATTGGCTTCTATCTGTGAAAAATCGAGTATATCATTGACCATTGCCAGTAAATTCTTACCTGCCCGTTGGACACTGGAAAGTTTTTCCTGTTTTGAAGGTTCTGTTTCCTCCTGAGCCAGGAGTTCGGTGTAGCCCAGAATGATGTTAAGAGGGGTCCGCAGCTCGTGGGACATATTCGCAATAAACTGAGATTTGGTTAAAGTGGCTTCTTCGGCCGCTCTCTTGGCAGATTCAAGCTGTTCCTGGTAACGATGACGGTTGGTGATATCGATTTCATATTCGATTATATGAGTTACCTTACCCCCTGCATCTTTAATTGGGTAGCACTTTACTTCAACATACTGCCGCTCGCCAGTGGGCCTCTGGTGTTGATGTTCAACAGAACAGGCCTCCCCGGTTTCGATTACCTGCGCCAAGGGACACTCGTGCTCATTACCAGTACAGGGAGTCCTGCGGCTATGGCTCAATTCATAACAGTGTACGTTGGTGCCGATCGTCCGGCGCATAGCTGCGGAGTTCGCAAGCCTCACCTCAAGGGTCTCTACATCAATTACCAAAAAGGGCATCTCCAGTGAATCGATCACCGTTGAAAGAAAACCATTCGAGAGGTTTTTAGGGAGGTTTTCCGGGAGCTCTGACGAGAGATTTTCAAAAAAAGAGGGGGTGAACTCGAGGCGAGATCGAGAGTTTGGCCGCGCAGACTGATGAGTAAGGGCGTTTTCAACCACCGATATAACCGCCGGTTCTGATACCGGACGTACGAGAAAGCCGTAGTGGCTCCCCCCCACCCAGGAACGGAGAAAGTTTTTGTTGTATGATTTTAGAATCACTATTTGCACACTGTACGCTTCCGCCTTCCGTGCAAGATCGGAAGGCAGAAAATTAAGTGGAGGATCTTTGATGTCTTCATCCCACAAAATAATGTCCGGAATAATATCAGTTTTTGCAGGTTCGAGGGCTTCCTTTCCCCCTTCTTCTAAATCTATTCTGATGATAGAGTGGCCAAGGGAGCGAAGAATATTTGAAATAGGTGAGTCCTTCTTTGTCTCCAGGAGCAGCACTTTCGCCATAGTAATTGTACCTCTAACGGAAGCATAGATGATTGATTGAGCTGTGTCCAATGAGACTATATATTTGTGTTTAGATATTTTATTAGTAAGGAGATTTCATGCGTTCAGTTGAATTTATTCGTAATTATCTTATGCATCCGGCCGGGTCCTGCCTGGTTTCTTTTGGTGATACCAAAGTTATTTGCACTGCAACTATTGAAGTCGGGGTGCCCAGGTTCTTGGAGGAGAGTGGTTCCGGATGGCTTACGGCCGAATATGCCATGCTGCCGGGAAGTACCGGGGGAGGCCGCAAGCGACGGGAGTTGTTAAAGCGCGATGGACGTAGTACGGAAATACAGCGCCTCATCGGAAGGAGTTTGAGAGCCGCGGTGAACCTGGAAAAGCTGGGCCCCGTCTCTATTTTAATAGACTGCGATGTAATCCAGGCTGACGGCGGGACCAGGACTGCTGCCATATCCGGCGGCTGGGTCGCTTTATACGATGCCCTGAGAATTTTAGCCGGGCAGCAGGAAGTGGCCGGCCCGGAGTACTACCTGCAGGGTCAGCTGGCCGCAGTGAGTGTAGGCGTGGTCAACGGACAGGTTGTCTGCGATCTTGATTATGCCCACGATTCGCAGGCTGAGGTAGATATGAACATCGTGAAATTGGATGATGAATTGGTTGAAGTACAGGGAACGGCTGAGAAAGCTACCTTCGACCGCATCCGCTTGAACGAACTGTTGGATGCGGCGGATGCAGGAATAGCGGAAATTTTTGCACGCCAAAAGCGTGCGTTAGAGATTTAAGCTTCTGCTAGGTCTTGTCTACCGGATGGTCGGCATGAAACCGCTTTAGCCGGTCGGCTAAATCCGCCTCCTGATCAAGGCTGAACTGTGAAACACAGGCCCGCAAGCCTTCACTGTGGTCGCTGCCGGTAATCTGCAGGCTAATGGCACTGATCCCGTAGTACAGCAGCTCTTCCACCAGCTCTCCTCCGGAGAAACCGGGATATGAGAAGGTGAAGTAAAAACCGTCCGCCAGTGGTTGGTCCTCATCGCGGTCATAGACAATTTTGAAGCCGTTTTCCACCATGTGCCTTTTCATAACCCGTGCACGGGTACCGTATTCCTTTACATTTTCAACAAAGTTGTACTGGCCGTCATTGACTGCCTTCAGCATTGCCGCCACTCCGTACTGAGCTGAGTGGCTGGTGCCGGCAGTCAGAGTATATAAGGCGCCGTAGATGAGCGAATGGCCGAACTTATCGGTGGGATAGTAGCGTGTCAGGTCGGGATACCGACGATTGAAAAGCGTATCCGAGACTAAGATCAGGCCGAGCCGTTCTCCGGCATAGCTAAAGGCCTTTGAAGTTGAGAGCAGCAGTACGTAGTTATCGGTGTAATGGGCAACAGTCGGTTGGTAGGGAGACTGTCCCGGCTGTGAGTAGTCGTGGCGAAAGTCCATTGCAAAATAGGCCAAATCTTCGATTACAGTAACATCGTATTTCTGGGAAAGCTCTCCGATAATCTGCAGTTCCTGCTCGGTAAAACAGATCCAGGTGGGATTATTTGGATTAGAATACATAATTGAGGAGATTTGACCGGTTTGCAGGTAAGACTCAAGTTTCTCCCGCAGTTTAGGGCCGCGGTAGTTATATACATCGAAGCTCTCGTATTCATGGCCAAGTACGTGACACTGCTGTTTCTGTACAGGGAAGCCCGGATCGATGAACAGGGTTCCCTTACGGTTGTGATTATTCCGGTTTGCCACCAGGAAGGTGGCAAAGCCGCCCTGCATCGAGCCCACAGTCGGCAAGCAAGAATCGGGACTGATATCGATATTCAGAAAGAGTTTACCAAACCGCGCTGCCTCCTCTTTTAGTGCCGGCAGGCCGTCTATCATCGAATACTTAGAAGCTACTCCCTGCTTCAATGCCTCTATCTGCGCTTGAATGCCGACCTCAGGAGCCGGCAGGCCGGGAACCCCCATTTCCATCCGAATGTACTTGGCTCCGGTTTCAGCTTCTATTTGAAACACCAGCTTTACCAGCTCACGAATTCCGGCGGTGCCCATATCCTGAATACCGCTATTCTGAATCTTCTCCAAAACCACCTGCGAATCGATCGGAGTATTTTCTCTTTTAGCCATGATAACTCTCCTTATCTACTTTTATACGGGCATCCACCGCGCATACATAATTTGGGCTTCCGAGGAGGGGGTTGAGGTCAAGTTCCGCAATTTCCGGGGCGGTTTCGACCAGAGCTCCCAGCCTGGTAAGGATGTCGGCGAATAAATATTCATCTGTCCCTTCCTGCCCGCGGGTCCCTTCGATCATTCTGTATCCCTTCAGGCTGCGTATCATCGAGAGGGCTTCCTGCTGTCCAAGCGGGGTAAGACCGCTTTGCACATCTTTTAAGACCTCCACAAAAATGCCCCCCAAACCGCACAAGACCACGTGTCCAAATCCCGGTTCCGAGCTCACTCCGGCGAACAGTTCCTGGCCGTTTAGCATCGGCTGTAAGAGAACGCCTGTAGTCTCCTTAATTTGCATGAGGCGGTTGAACTCGCTGCGAACCTTCTCTTCCGTTTTCACATTGACTACCACGCCGCCTACATCGGACTTGTGCACCGGGCCGACAACCTTCATCACAACAGGGTAGCCCAGAGCCGCCGCTGCTGAAGCGGCCTCTTCAACGGTGCCGGCGACTTGCTCGCCGGCTCGGGGGATACCCGCCGCATCCAGCAGCTGCTGAACCGCCTCAGGAGGCAAATACCCGCTGTCGGCTACGGCAATAACTTCGCGTATGGCTTGACGGTCGATCTCCGGCGGTTCCGGCTCGGTCGGGCTGACTGGGGGAGTTGCATTTACCCGGCTTAAGGCCCGGCCAAACTCAACTTCATCGGGAAAGTTGATATTTCCCTTTGCCAGAAAGTCGGTAATTTCATTTTTTACATTTATAATAGAGGGGAGTACCGGGTAGATCGGCTTTTTACAGCTGCGCATTTTCTCGTGCAGTACCTGGTACACATCATATACTTCGAACAAACCCGGGCTGCCGAAAATTACCACCATTGCATCGATCATATCGAACCGGGTATCGCAAAAGTCGATAATCCGTCCCAGTTGCTCGGCGGTACCGGTTGCCAGAAAGTCGATAGGATTGGCGGTGGAGCTGCCGGGAAACAAGTGCTCCTTGAGCTCTTCCGCCGCAGGCCCCTCAATCGGCGGAACTTCCAACCCGCCGTTGGAAAGTGCGTCGGTAAGCATTACCGCCGGCCCTCCGGCGTGGGTTATGACGGCGATTCGCCGTCCCGGAAGGGGAGGATGCATAAAAACAGAGGCCACTGTGGTTAACTCATCCCGACCATAGCAGCGCACGATACCTGCCTTTCGAAACAGGGCATCCACGGCGCCATCCGAGCTTGCCAGGGCCCCGGTGTGGGAGCTGGCTGCCCGGCTGCCGGCAGAAGATGAGCCGGCTTTTACTGCTGCAATGCGGCAGCCCTTACGGATAAGTGACTTGGCGTGTTTCAGCAGCTTCTGAGGTTTGTTGATGCTCTCGATGTACAGCAGTTTTACCTTTGAACTGTGTTCGGGGTCAAAGGTCTCATCAAGGTACTCCAACACCTCTTCCACACCGATTTGAGCACTGTTTCCAACCGAGAAGACCTGTGAGAAGGTAAGCCCCTTCGGCATTCCCGCCTCCATTATGAAGACGGCGGTGGCACCGGAGCCGGAAATAAAATCACAGCCCCGCGGGTCGAGTTTTGGAATTGGAGTGGTAAAAACCCCGTTGTAGGAGGGGGTTAGTACCCCGATGCAGTTGGGGCCTATCAGGCTGCCTCCGTGGGCTTTGATAATATCAACTACTTCCCGCTCTATCTTAGCCCCGTCCTCACTCTCTTCGCTAAACCCGGCCGATAGAATGATAAACGCCTTGGTTCCCTTCTGCTCAGTGAGAGTTTTCACCGTTGCAGTACAGAGGGATGCAGGAATTGCCAGAATCGCCAAATCGACATTCGGCAGATCGGCACTGCTGCTGTAGGCTTTCAGCCCTTGGATTTCTGCTTCCTTTGGATTCACCGGATAAATTGGCCCTTCGAAATTTCCCGATAGGAGGTTTTCGATTACCTTGCCACCCGGTTTGTGGGTATTATTCGATCCGCCGACAACCGCAATTGAGGCGGGGTTTATGAGTTCTTTGACCAGCATTGCTTCCCCCAAATAATGGTTAGTATTTCTGCTATGACGAGCGGTTTTCTTCGGCAAACTTGCGACCTGCTTCGAGCGTGGCGATGTTGAGGTCGACAATTTCCTGTCCCTTGCGTCCGAAACTGTAACGAATGCCCTCTTTAAGTTTCTCAAAATCGATGTCCATAAATAGGGACGCCGCTCCTGTCATTACCATATTCATTCCGCGACTGTTTTTTAGCTCCTTGGCCATCCCGTCGGCATCTATCGCCACGTGGTGGGGTACCTTACCAACCTCTTTGATGATTTTGTACAGGTCGGGATAATTCGGGATGTTCTTAAAGGGAGTGGTGTTAGTCACCAACCATCCCTGCGGTGAGAGGTAGGGGATATAGCGTAGACTCTCCATCGGTTCAACCGACAGTATAATATCGGCGGCCCCTTCGGGTACCAGATCGCTGTAGATAGTGTGGTCGGAGATTCGCAGGTGTGACTGTACGTCCCCTCCGCGTTGGCTCATGCCGTGGGTTTCGGCCTGTTTGAGGTCTAAACCGGATTGCACCGCCGCATACCCTATAACAGTTGCGATTGATAGGATCCCCTGTCCGCCGACTCCAGCTAAAATTATATCGAGTTTCATGCCTTACCTCCTTGTTGCTTCTGTTTTGCCCGGCGCAGCTGGGTTTGTACACACTCGCGTTGCGGAATGATAACGGATACGCCCTTGTAGTCCAGCTCCTCCTTAATAATCTGCACAAACTGATCGTGGGTATTGCGTTTGGGCATAATGCTGCGAATGTGCTCTGCATCCACTCCCAAGCCTTCGCAGATTTGATGCAATCGACCGTTGGCATGGCTATTTTGGCCTCCGGTCATGGCAGTTGTGGAGTTGTCCAAAATGAAAACTACAATGTTTGAGTTTTCAATAACCGCATCGAGTAATCCGGTCATGCCGCTGTGGGTAAAGGTTGAATCGCCGATTACCGCCGCACTCGGATACAATCCGGCATCGGCGGCACCCTTGGCCATGGTTATGGAGGCGCCCATATCCACACAGCTGTTTATTGCTTCAAACGGGGGCAGCGCCCCGAGGGTATAGCAGCCGATGTCGGCAAATACATGGCCGTCCCCGTATTCGGCTTTGATTGCCTCGTTGATCGCGTGGTAGGCGTCGATGTGGCTGCAGCCCGGGCAGAGCGCCGGTGGACGAGGTGCAATTACCTCAGGGGCAACTGTTGATGGATGGGCTTCCAGCCCCAGGGCCTTACGTACCAGTATCGGATTCAGTTCGCCGTCACGGGGAAGTTCTCCGGTCATTCTTCCCTTGACTACCGCCGGACCCCGATCGAGCAGACCCCGTAGTTTTTCCTCTACCACCGGCATTCCCTCTTCGATCACCAGTACTTCGTCGCACTGATCAACCATGCGCTCAATGTACTTTCTTGGAATAGGATATTGGGAGAGTTTCAGAAGGGGGTAGGGGCAGGGCTGATCCTGGAAATTTTCCATTACGTAGTTATATGCAATCCCGCTGGCAATAATGCCCAGGCGTGTATCGCTGCCTTCGTAATAACGGTTGTAGGGGGAATTATTGGCTTCATCTTCCAGGGACGGTTGCTTTTCCAGCAGAAGTTTGTAGCGCCCCCGGGCTATTGCAGGCAGCAGCACAAACTGCCGTTTGTCTTCCGGCATGGCCAGCTGGTTCTCGTCCAATGGAGCTCCCCGCTTTACCCCTGAGCGGCTGTGGGCGATGCGGGTTGTTAAGCGCAGCATCACCGGGGTTTGAAACTTTTCGGAAAGCTCAAATGCGGTAAAACACATTTGGTATGCTTCCTGCTGGTTACTGGGTTCCAAAATCGGTACCATTGCAAAATTTGCCAGTACCCGGCTGTCTTGTTCATCCTGAGAGCTGTGCATACTGGGGTCATCTGCAACAGTTACAATGATGCCTCCATTTGCACCGGTTATTCCGGAATTGATGAAGGGGTCGGCCGCTACATTTAGTCCGACATGTTTCATCATGGCCATGGTGCGCTTTCCGGTATAGCTCATACCCAGTGCGGCTTCTACAGCGGTCTTTTCATTGGCCGACCATGTGCGGTGAATGTTTTTTTCTGCGGCCTGTTTAGAGTGCTGTACGTATTCCATAATTTCAGTTGAGGGGGTACCTGGATAGGCGTAAAATCCTGAAACCCCTGCGTCTAAAGCTCCCTGAGCGACAGCTTCATCTCCTAATAGTAAGAGAGTATTATTGTCCAAAGTCTCCTCCTTGGATGATGTAAAGTTTTATATCCAATTATACCATTAGTTTTTGAATATGTGAAAATAAAATTTGATATAGTGAACACAAATTGATGCTGTCCCCATATAATTCCAAATTTGTAGCCTCAAGTGCACTTCGCTTGACCCCGGAACTATTACCCCGTAATGTAGAGTAATGAAATATAAGGCACGGGCACTGATAAGTGTATATGACAAAACCGCATTGGACGGGCTGGCATCGTTTTTGGCAAAACAGAACCTAGAATTGATCTCCTCGGGTGGAACTGCTCGGTTTTTAAGTGAGGTTGGCCTTGAGGTAACCCCTGTAGGCGAGATTACCGGTTTTCCTGAGGTGCTGGACGGACGGGTAAAGACACTGCACCCTGTGGTGCACGCGGGAATCCTCGCCCGGCGCAGCGTACGTGAAGATATGCGTACCCTACAGGAGTTTTCAATTACAGCGGTAGATTGGGTGGTGGTGAACTTGTATCCCTTTCAGCAGAAAGTAGAAGAAATTCGGGGCGAGCGCGAGCTGCTGGAGTTTATCGACATTGGGGGTCCTACCATGATCAGAGCTGCGGCCAAAAACTTTCATGATGTAGTGGTAGTGTGTGATCCGGCTGATTATTCATGGATCCGGAGTGAATATTCCCGGCAGGGCGACATTTCCATCCACAGTCGCCGCTTTTTAGCGGCAAAAGTTTTTAAAATGATGGCTGAATATGATGCCGCGGTTGCACGGTTTCTGAGTAATGAAAAATGATCACACTACCCTCGAACGACATAATCTTAAGCATGCACGAATAATTCCCCTGCCAAAAGTATCGCTCCAGCGTCAATCCGACTATGAGAGCTGGATACAGGCCGGTTTTCACGGGGAGATGGAGTACTTAAAGCGGCATACCCACTTAAAATATCAGCCCCAGGGGCTCCTGCCGGAAGCACGGAGTTTGATTCAGGTAGTGCTGCCCTATTATCGATCCCGGAGGCAGGAAAAGCTTACCCCGGGGCAGGGCCGTATAGCGAGGTATGGCTGGGGGCGCGACTACCACAAGGTGCTGAAAAAGCGCCTTACCGCTGTGTGTCGTGATCTTGCAGAAGATTTCCCGGGTGAGCATTTCAGAGCTTTTGTTGATTCCGGGCCATTGGATGAACGCTACTATGCCCAACGGGCGGGGCTTGGGGGGCAGGGCCGGAATGGCTTGTTGATTCATCCTCATTACGGCAGCTGGGTTTTTCTGGGTGAAATTCTTACTACCCTTACCATTGAACCCGCCTTTTCTCCCGAACTGGAAAACGGCCCCACAGAGCGGCAGCTGAAGGGGCCTGGAGCTGTCTGTCCAAGGGACTGTGCTAATTGTAGAAGAAAGTGCCCCACCGGAGCATTGCGGCCTGACGGACGGTTCGATGCCCGGCGCTGTATAAGTTACCTTACGATAGAGCATCCCGGAGGAATTCCGCTTGAACTGCGGCCGTTGATCGGAGATTGGCTGTTTGGTTGTGATATATGTCAGGAAGTCTGCCCCCTGAATCACCGGGTGCCCGAGACAGGTGAAACAGATTTTCTGCAGGATATTGCCGGTGAGGCCCTGGAACTATCGACTGTACTTCGGATACGCCGGCGAGAGGAGATGGTTGAGCTGTATGCCGGATCTGCGCTGATGCGTCTTGGGGTGGAGCAGCTCCTGCGAAATGCAGCTATAGTAGCCGCCAATACCGGCGCGGCACAGTTGCTTCCGGAACTTCAGGAGTTAAGCCGACATTCGAACCCAATGATAGCCGAACATGCCGTATGGGCGCTGGAATTGCTTCACTGAAAGAGTTGATTTGACCTCAATCACGGGTATAGTGTATTCTTAAATTATTGGAAAGTTCTCAAGAGCAAGAAGAGGAGTAAAGCTGTATGTCATTGTCCCTAAAAAAACCGCTACTAAAAAGAAAGCGCCGCAGCTATGGGCACAAAGTCGGATTACCTCCGGGCAGCCTCTTTGATTCAGAGACCCATGTCGAACCGCAGTACGAGATGTTTCATTTTAATGCAGACGAGTATCAGGAGCGGCAGGGCTATGGAACGCCGGAGTTTCAGGAGTTTGAAGATAAGTCTACAGTTACGTGGCTGAATATTGTGGGGGTAGGCGATAAACAGCTGCTCCAGAAGATTGGCGAGAAGTTTAAGGTACATCCGGTGGTGCTGGAGGATATTCAGAACACCGAGCAGCGACCAAAAATTGAAGATTACGGTTCTTTTCTCTTTTTTACGCTCAAAATGATGCGGTGGAGTGCGGAGGAAGATCAGATTATCAGCGAACAGCTGAGTGTAATAGTCGGCTCGCATTTTGTAATTTCCTTCCAGGAGCAGCCTGGAGATGTGTTTCATCCAGTCCGTACCCGCATCCGCGAAGGTAAGGGGCGAGTGCGGGGTCAGGGGGCCGATTATCTGGCTTACGGACTGCTTGATTTAGTGATAGATAATTATTTTTTGATTATGGAGCAGTTGGAAGTTCAGCTGGAGGATATAGAGGAAGCGATAGTGGATAGGGAAGGCCATAGGGCTATTGAAAATCTGCAGGCTGTGCGCAAAAAACTTATTTTAATCCGGCGGGCGGTATGGCCTCTGCGTGAGGTGATGAACCAGGTACAGAAGCAGGAGTTTCAGTTGATAGAAGCCGCTACCCGAATATACTTTAAGGATCTTTACGATCATGTGCTGCATATAATCGACACCCTAGAGCTGATGAAGGAAACCAGTTCCGCTTTAGCCGATTCCTATCAGACCGAGCTGAGTAATGATTTGAACAGTGTGATGAAGGTTTTGACTATTATTGCCACCATCTTTATTCCGCTTACCTTTATCGCCGGTGTCTACGGTATGAACTTCGAGCATATGCCCGAGTTAGCCTACCCGTGGGCTTATCCGGCTGTATTAGGAGTTATGGGCATCGTCGCGGTGGTGATGTTGTTTTTTTTCAAATATAAAAAATGGTTGTGATGATAATTTATGTAACATGATGTACGAAAAGGAGGAAATTGAAGTGAATGGATTTATACCTATTACAGATGATGTGTACTATGTCGGTGTGAATGACCGCGATACTCAACTCTTTGAGAATATGTGGCCCCTGCCTAAGGGAGTAACCTACAATTCCTATGTAATCAAAGATGAGAAAAACGTGTTGGTCGATACCGTGAAGGTATCGAAAATAGCTCTCTTTCTGCAGAAGCTGCGGGGGCTTTTGGACGGGGGAACTATAGATTACCTGGTTATTAACCACATGGAGCCGGACCACTCCGGAGCTATTCAGGAAATAATTCAGAATTATCCGGATGTGAAGATTGTCGGTAACAGTAAAACCTTCGACTTCTTAAAGGGGTTTTACGGCATCGAAGATAACCTGTATGAAGTAAAAGACGGAGATGAACTGAACCTTGGAAAGCATACCCTCACCTTTTACCTCACCCCTATGGTTCACTGGCCGGAAACAATGATGACCTACGATCAAAACGATAAAATTCTCTTTGCCGGCGATGCATTTGGTGGTTTTGGTTCTTTGGATGGCGGTGTATTTGATGACGAGGTAAACATAGAGTATTACGAAAATGAAATTCGCCGCTATTACTCCAACATAGTCGGTAAGTTCGGTCCGATGGTGCAGAAGGCCCTAAAAAAGCTGGAAGGCTTGGACATAGGGGTTGTTGCTTCGACCCATGGTCCTGTCTGGCGGAGTAATCCTCAGCGGATTATAAGCAGTTATGACCGCTGGAGCCGGTACGAAGCTGAACCGGGGGTTGTAATCGTGTTCGGTTCGATGTATGGAAATACTGAAAAAATGGCCGATTATGTTGCCCGTAAGCTGGCTGAATACGGAGTGAAGAATGTGCGTATGCTCAGTAGCTCTACCACTCATGACTCTTACATCATTAACGAGATTTGGAAGTACAAAGGGGTGATGTTTGGAAGCGCTACCTACAATGTAGGCCTCTTTCCGCCGATGGAGTCTCTGATTAAAAACCTCTCCCATAAGGGAATTAAAAACAGAGTGTTTGGCGTGTTCGGCACCTATGGCTGGTCCGGCGGCGGTGTGAAAACTATTATGGAATATGTAGAGGAACATAAGTGGCCGATGGTAGCCGATCCTGTGGAAGTAAAGTTGACCCCTTCGGAAGAGCATTACGCCAAGCTGGATGAACTGGCCAGAAAAATGGCCGACAGTATCCAAGAATGAAAGTAGGCTGAAGACTTGTAGATGCACTGAGATTTGTGTACATTATCATGTAATGACACACATATGCTTAGTTCGACATGGAGAGACCGACTGGAACAACCAAGGTCTCGTGCAAGGATCTACAGATATACCCCTGAATGAAAGGGGTTATTTACAAGCCGGTGCAGCGGGGGCCTATTTGGCAGATAGTAATTGGGATTACCTATATGCCAGCCCCTTAAGCCGGGCTTATGAAACTGCTGTGACTATTGCTGAAAAAATCGGGTTTTCTGATATATCCACCGACCCGCGACTACAGGAGAGGCATTTTGGACAGGCCGAAGGCTTGCATGTAGCCCTGCGCAAGCAGTACTACAATACCCGCCCCATCCCGGGAGCAGAAACCTGGGAGGCTGTGCAGACTCGGGCTCTGGAAATAGTCGAGGAGCTTTCACTGCGACACTCCGGTAGCCGGATACTAGTTGTATCCCATGGTGGTCTAATTGGCGGACTGCTCTCTTTGATAAGTAAGGGAGAAATAGTTCCAGGAAATCCCCCTTTAAAGAATGCTTGTATGAATTTACTCACGTACGATGGAAGCTGGCAGGTAGAGTGGTATAACTGGGTTACTCCGGAGCTTGCGGCGGTAAGTGCCGCCGAATAGGACTCCTTTATACGTTCAAAGCGCCGCGCACACAGGACAATTCACGTCCCTGACTACTTCGATTTCATTGAAATTTCCGCTTAACCCATCGTAGATCAATAGACGCTGAGCGTAGGCATTTCCAACTTGACCTGCTATCTTTATCGCCTCTAGCGCCTGCAGACTGCCGATAACTCCAACAACCGCACCCAGTACAGGGCTGGGAATACGGGCTCCCGATTCAAGGGTGGGGTCTTTCATGCCTGCGAATAGGCATTCGAGGCAGGGGGTTCTTCCGGGGAGAATGGTGGTGAGCTGTCCGCTGAAGCTGTGGATGCCCGCATGCACCAAGGGAATTGCGCGAGAAACCGCATGCTTGTTCAACACAAAACGGGTGCTGAAGTTATCAAGGCAGTCCACTATTACATCGGTAGCTGGGATCAAGGCTTCAATATTCTCAGCGGTAAGTGTTTCTGCTATGAATTCCAACTCAATATCTGAGTTAAGGGCGCCTATTTTTTCTGCCGCTCTCTGTGCTTTGTATTTTCCAATATCTTCTTCTGCAAAAAGTATTTGCCGGTTTAGATTCGAGATATCAACTTTATCACCATCGATGAGCCGCAGTTTCCCCGCCCCCGCCGCTGCCAGATAGTACAGCACCGGCGATCCCAAGCCCCCTGTTCCTACAACGGTTATATGGGCAGCCTGCAGTTTCTGTTGTGCCGCTTCTCCCCACTGCGGGATTTTAAGTTGTCGGGTGTAGCGTTCCTGGGCATTGCCTGGGGTATCCATAATGCTTCACCATCCCTCTGCTGTTGCCATTATTGATCTATTTTACAAGTATATTCGCTTATATCGGCTTAGGAAAGAGTAGATTGAATATATATATTTTACTGATGAAAATAATTGCAAAATAACATAAGTGTAAATATAGTAACAATTAAAAAGCAAATAAGATTTGAAAAGTGTAATTCAAATAGCATAAATCATTACAATTCTAACTAATTGACATCTATATATAATTTCATGTATGATAGGTGAAGCACGTAAAAGGATAGGAATTATGGAAAATTATCGTTCACGCCACAATGAGCTCACAAAGCAAATCGATTCAGATGCCAATCTGACTAATTGGCAGGACTGGAAATGGCAGCTTCGAAATTCAATAAAAAAAATATCGACATTCGAAACCTTAACCGGAATAACTCTTGATACGCAGGAGCGTAAAGTACTGGAGGAGACAATTGAAAAGTTTCCCCTAAGCATTACCCCGTATTACCTCAGCTTAATCGAAACCAAGGACTACAAGAATGACCCCATTTTTCTTCAGTCCTTTGCCGATCCTCGGGAATTAATTGTCCAGGATTGGGAGAAGTCCGATCCCCTCTCTGAAGATAAGGACAGTCCCGTACCGGGAATTACCCATCGATACCCGGACAGAGTTCTGTTTCATGTAAGTAATGTCTGTTCTATGTACTGTCGCCATTGTACCCGTAAACGCAAAGTTGGTGATAATGATTACATTCCGGCTAAAGATCAGGTGCAGCAGGGATTGGATTACATTAGGTCCACCCCAAAAGTCCGGGATGTATTGCTTTCCGGGGGTGACCCGTTTATGTTGAGTGATGAGTATCTGGACTGGATACTCACCGAGTTGAGAAAGATTGAACATGTAGAGGTTATTCGGATTGGCTCCCGTATGCCCGTCGTACTGCCCTACCGCATTACCGATGAATTGGTGGCAATGTTAAAAAAACACCACCCGGTCTGGGTGAATACCCATTTCAACCATCCCCGTGAGCTTACCAGCAGTACCCGTAAGGCCTTGAGCAAAATGGCGGATGCCGGTATTCCCTTAGGCAACCAAAGTGTGCTCTTGGCCGGGGTAAATGACTGTCCCCGATTGATGAAGAGCCTGGTACAGAAGCTGGTGTTTAACCGTGTGCGTCCGTACTATCTTTATCAGTGTGATTTGTCGGAAGGATTAAGCCATTTTCGCACACCCGTGGGCAAGGGAATTGAAATTATGGAGAGTTTGATCGGCCACACCAGCGGCTTTTCCGTACCCACCTATGTAATAGATGCACCGGGTGGTGGAGGGAAGATCCCGGTAATGCCGAATTACCTGTTGTCCTGGTCGCCGCATAAGGTGATCCTGCGTAACTTTGAAGGGGTTATTACCACTTATCAGGAGCCCCATAGCTATGACGATCCGGGTTGCGACGGTAACTGTGAAGCTTGTGATCTGCAGCTGAAATTTGATGATGCGAATGAATATAACTCGGTGGGAATTTGGAAGCTGTTATCCAACTGGGATGAGACCTATTCTCTCACCCCGGAGAACAACGAGCGAATGGAACGGCGGGAAGAGACAACAAATGGAGTGGGATAAGATAGAAGAATATGAGGGGGCCGAGATCCAGCACGGTCCCAATAACAACCGTACCTACCTTATGAACCTTGGGGATGCGGATCCTGTGGGGGTCGTAGAATATCTGCATGAGCTGTGTGTGCAAAAGAGCTACAGCAAGGCCTTCGCAAAGGTTCCTAGTGTAAAGGCTGTGTGCTTTCTGGCCGCGGGGTGGAATATTGAGGCCATGGTGCCCGGGCTGTTTAACGGTGTGTTAGACGGGCTGTTTCTGGGCCGCTATTACGACCCTGCCCGCCGGGAAGTAGAACCGGGGCATTTTGAAGCCCTGTGCAGCATGATGACTTCGCTTAGTCCGCAGGCGCCGCAACCCCTTCCTGAGTCGCTGTTTACGAGAGTCTGCACGCCCGAGGATACCCTTAAAATGTCAGTGTTGTACAGCGAGGTCTTCGAACGGTACCCCTTTCCAATCCATGAACCGGACTATCTGCGCTCTACTATGGATGCGCAGGTGGAGTATTTTGGAGTGTGGGAGGGCGAGAACCTGGTTGCCCTTTCATCTTCTGAGAAGAACCTTGAGCACAGTTATGCCGAGATGACCGATTTTGCAGTTTCGCCGGATTACCGCGGGTTAGGCTTGGGCCTGCTGTTGTTGACTAATATGGATACTGCCATGTCCGAACAGGGAATAAAAACTGTTTACACAATTGCGCGCATGCGTTCGAAGGGTATGAATGCCACCTTTCTCAAGGCCGGGTATCACTACAGCGGGACTCTCTTCAGAAATACCTTCATCTCCGAGGGGCTGGAGAGCATGAACGTGTATTATAAGAAGCTGCAGTAGCAGCCCTGCAATTGCTGCCGCTATCGCCAAAGGAAGTTTAGGGTTCTGCCGGCTGGAGAAGCTCGTAATACCGGGATATCTTCTCTTCCAGCTGATCAATACTGAAATGACGGGCAAAACGAACCGTCTCTTTTCCCTGCACAAACAGTATCACCGCAGGAATGGTGAACACCGTATAGTGTCCCGCCGCCTCGGGGTGCTGCTCCAGGTCAACAAACCAGCCGTCAACGCCCGGGTACTCATTTAGAAGTGCCTCTACCCGGGGACGAAGCGCACCGCAGACACCGCAGTCAGGCCGCGAAAAATATATGCATACCATTTCACTCTGTTGCGGAAGATCGGCCGCTTCACCAGTAGTAAATTCTTTCATTTCCTTCATTTAGCTAATATAATCAAAATTATATGTTTGGTCAAAACAAAAACGTCAAACCTCAATAAAATAGCGTGCCGGGGCCTGGGGTAAAAAGTAGACCCTTACGTTCTGCAGGTTAAGTGTTTCTCCAGCGGAAAGGGGGTAAGGCTCGCTATAAAAATTGAGGACCTCGGAACCGTTCAAGGGCTTCCAGGAACAGTGGATGCGAATTGCCCGTATTTTTATTACCCATAATAGCTTTACAGAGGTGCGATCAATTTCTGTGGTAAATGGTGCTATTTTTCTCCCGTTGTCCCTAATGAAACGCTCCTTGGCATGTTGAAAGAATGAGCGGATAAAGAGGCGAAACCCCAAACCGCCAATCAATATGCCGAAAAAAATGAAGTACTCCGGCTTCATCGGCGGGGGTGTCTGCAGGCTTATTTCATCCGGCGAGTAGGGGTTATAGTGCACTATAAGTCTATCCCCTTCCACTACCACAGACTCGCTCTGCACCATCCCTCGAGCGACACGAGTCGTGGAGTCCGGCAGTGCATACTCAATACTCACCTCGTAGTGTTTCGGTCCAACGCTCTTTGATGCCTGCACATAGCCATGTGTGCGGTGGTAATACGCTTCAGGCGCGTGCACCGACTGCATCATCAGCACGCTCAAACCAATTAGAATAGCTCCCACACATAGCAGAAGCGTATAAATTAAACGCATTACACCTTCGGGAATCATATTTGACCACATTATCCGTTAAGTATAAGAAGCTTTTTTTAGTAAATACAAGCCCCAAATACATATCATAAAAAACCGCAACGCTTTTTTGATTTTAGGTAAAGTTTTTTTTATACTGAATATAGAAGTAAAAAGAGAAAGGAGTAAAGCATGGATCTGAAAGAAGCATTTGAAACAGCAATTAAAGGCGAAATTGAGGGGCGTGAGCTTTATAAGGCTGCGGCGGACAAAACGGACGATAAAAAGGCCAGAGACGTATTTAAGATGCTGGCTGATGAAGAACAAACTCACTTGGATACCCTGGTAAAACTGGCCACTGAGTATTCAGAGGGTCGTGATGTAACGGTTCCGGACCTCCCCAAGCCAAGCACCTTTGAAGATGCCGAGAGTCCCATTTTTACACGAGAGTTTAAAGATAAGGTGAGTGATAAGCATTTCGAGATGGCCAGCCTTTCGATTGGTATTAAACTGGAGTTGGAATCTGAGAAGTTTTATAAGGAAATGGCCCAGGCATCTGATCAGGATAAGTTAAAAGAGTTTTTTAACTATCTGGCCGATTGGGAACGGGGGCACTACGACTACCTGCAGAAACAGATTGGTTTTCTGGACAGTTACTATAAAAATAAATACAGCTTTTTTCGATTCTAAAGAGCAGCTTAGAATAAACCGCCACCGGCGTCCTCAAAGATCTTTGATGTGGGAGGACGCTGTAGTTTTTATCAAAGCTGATATATTACTTACAAGTTTACTAATAAATATATTTACTCTAATAAATTATATCGCTCCAAGATTCGAAAAAAGACTTGACTTAAGCGACCACCCGTATTTTAATAAACATATCTATTTTACGGGAGGTTTATTGTATGACTACTCTCATTGTTGTAGTCGGTTTAGCTGTGTATGTTCTTTTGTATCTTACCTATGGTAAGAAACTCGAAAAGAACGTAGTAAAAGCTACTGATGATGAGACTCCGTCGCAGCGTATGTACGACGGGGTGGATTATGTTCCTGCAAAGGCGCCGGTTCTATTCGGGCACCACTTCGCCTCCATCGCCGGTGCCGCACCAATCGTTGGTCCGGTTCTTGCAATGGCTTGGGGATGGGTACCAGGACTCCTGTGGGTCTGGTTTGGAAACATCTTTATAGGTGCGGTACACGATTATCTGGCCTTAATGGCCTCGGTTCGTTATGACGGACGGTCGGTACAGTTCGTAGCCTCTGATGTTATCGCAAAGCGTACAGGAAAAACCTTTTATTGGCTGGTATTCTTCCTACTGATTCTGGTTATCGGTGCCTTTGGTGCGGTTCTGGGTAATATGTTTATTGCCAACGGCCAGGTACCCAGTGCGTACATCCTGAAACTGGTTGCCGCCCTCATCTTGGGGGTTCTGCTGTATCGAGTAAAGATGAACTTTACCGCTGCAACCGTTATCGGTATCATTATGCTGATTCTGGCAATTATCGGAGGACACCAGTTCCCGATAAATGCTAGTCGAGATGTCTGGATGCTGGTAATGTTTTTCTACATTATTATTGCATCGGCAGTACCGGTAAATATCCTGCTGCAGCCTCGTGACTACCTCAACTCATGGCTGTTGTACATCGGTCTCGCCATTGGTGGTATCGCCGCTATCTTTAGTTTTACCGGTTTTACCGCTCCGGCGTTCACCTCGTTTTCACCAATTGTATCCGGTGGGCAGCCCTCTCCGTTTTGGCCGGTTATTCCCCTGATTATCGCCTGTGGTTCCCTCTCCGGTTTCCACGCTCTGGTGGGTTCTGGAACTACCTCCAAACAGATTGAAAAAGAGAGGCATGGTCTGCCAATCGGATATGGGGCGATGCTGACCGAGGGCTTTCTGTCAACTATCGTAATTATTTCAGTCTCCGGTTTTGGTCTTTCCATCATCCAAGGTGCAGGTCAAGATCTTACAGTTGCTAACTGGGGCAGTGCTTACGCCGGTGCAATGAACGCCAGCTTTGGAGCAGCGACTACTTTTACCAACTCCTATGCGGCGATGGTAGACAGTACCTTTCTCACAATCCTGCCAACTGAAATTGTAAAGGTAATTGCCGGAATGTGGGTCGCCTCCTTTGCCATGACCACCCTGGATACTACCAACCGCTTGGGTCGTTACACCCTTACCGAAATCCTTATGCCGATGAAAGCTAAAAATGAGGGTATGTTTAACTTCCTGACCAACCGCTGGATTGCTTCAACTATCCCCGCCATCATCGGTATCTACCTTGCCTGGAGCGGTAGTTTTACCGTACTGTGGCCATCCTTTGGTTCTGCGAACCAGCTGATCGCTTCGATTGCGCTGTTGACCGGTGCCGCCTGGGTAGTAAAACGGCAGAAAGCTAAGAATGCAAACATAGTACTAATTCCTGCTTATCTGTTGTGGATCACTGTTACTGCGGCCATTATATGGTTCTCTGTAGTGGTACTTCCGGGTACTATCGAAAACGATCCGGTCACCGGTATTGTTGTATTAATAATTGAGATAGTGATGTTGATTATGAACTTTGTGTTCATCATCGACTTCCTCAAAAACAAAAACAAACCTCTGGCATCAGAGGCTTAGGTTCTATGTATGGTGGAAAAGGCGGCGTGTTCGCCAGAATCTTTGGGTATCTACGTTTTTTCTTTTCCACCATGGACCAATCCCATCGCAACAAG
>JAIPFV010000053.1 GCA_021736475.1 Spirochaetia bacterium
GATGGTGTGGGCACGGATGACCGGAACCCTGGATAAATTTGACGGAATATATTGGCCGAAATATATATGGATGTAATCGCCAAAACTCGCAGGGAGCGTGTGAAAACTCGCTTCCCCCATGGTTTGAACCACTAACTAATCGGTCAGCACCCGCAGTTTTGCTGTACCATATCGTAGGGGTAGGGGGCCGGTATCGAACTGGCTGTGTTTAATCGCTGCATCTGCTCTTGGGTAAGGGACCATTCGGCTGCGGATAGGTTATCCCGAAGGTGCTCCAGTCTGCGGGCACCGATAATCGGGCTGGTTACTTCGCACTTACGCAGCAGCCAGTTTAGCGACACCTGGGCCGGTGACCTGCCGGTTTCTTTGGCAATTTCAAGCAGAGTGTCGATAACCTGCCAGGTTGCTTCTGTATTGTAGTTCTGCCAGGATTCGAACCACCCCTCTTCTTCGGCCTGCTCTACCCGGCTGTTTTTGGGTGGGGCCTGCATATCACGGGTGTAACGTCCTGAGAGCCATCCACCAAGCAAGGGACCCCATACCATAAATCCCAGTCCTTCCCTGGCACAAAGCGGCAGCAGCTCCCATTCGCTGGAGCGGGTTAATAGATTGTACTTGGCCTGGAGCGAGACGAAGGGTTCCCAACCGTGAGCCTTACTGATGTCCAAGGCCTTCTGCAGCATTGAAGGGGTAAAGTTGCTGGCGCCTATATAGCGAACTTTACCGGATTGGACGAGGTAATTCAGGGTTGCAAGGGACTCTTCCAAGGGGGTTATCGGATCCTGGCAATGGACCTGGTAGAGGTCGATGTAATCGGTTTGCAAGCGCTTCAGGCTGGCCTCCACCTGCTGCATAATATGAGCCCGGCCCAGACCACTCTCGTTAGGCCCATCGCCCATAGGAAAGCGCACCTTCGTGGCTACCACGTAATCTTCACGGCGCTGCCGCTTTAGCCATTTTCCTACGATTTCTTCGGAGGTGCCGCGGGAATACACGTTTGCTGTATCAATAAAATTGCCCCCCGCCGCAGAGAACTCGTCCATCATAGTATAACTGGTCTGTTCATCGGTTTCCCGACCGAAGGTCATGCTCCCCATACAGAGCTCGCTTACCTTTAATCCGGAATTGCCTAAACTTACGTATTTCATAAACTTCTCCTCTAGAGTGTATATTTCAGGGTTATATAAGCCCGGCGATCTGCAGGCCAAAGAAGATGGTGATTGCCAGAGAAAGCAGGGTAAATCTTCCGAGCCAGTGATGAATTACCCGAACCTGTTTTTTGTAGGTTGGTTTAACCTTTCGGCTGCGAATCCCAAAGCCGATGATTGGGGTTGCGATAACTAAAGCAAAGGTAACCACGCCCCACACAGCATGGAGTGAAGCGATATGGACTCCATGGGATAGAGAAACCATAATTACCGCAATTATGATGGCAGTCACTACAGCGCCGGCGCCAATGAGATTCAATCGTTTATGAAGCGTGTACCACCAGCGCTTTTTCTTCTGATAGCGTGCTATGCTCATAGCAGTGAGCATCAACACAAATGCCAGTCCCATAAGGACTGCATGGATAGGCCACAATACCGAGTAAATCGACATATACACCTCCTAATGCAAAGTATTATGGATTCGATGCACGATTTCAAGTTTTGAATTTTTGGATCCATAAAAAAGTAAAATTGAAAGCACCACAAGTATCAATTTGAGGCTACTGTTGAGGCTGCTTGCGTTTGAATTAGCCCTAGAATTGTATTCCGATAAAGAATTCGGACTGAACGGTAAGGGTAAAAGTATTCAATCCGGCATGAAATCCGAATACTGGAGCTTCAACCCTGTGGGCATAGAATCTGAAGCCTAAGCCGGGGCCAGAAAAATATTCATGACTGTTTTCTATGGGGCTGTAATAACCGGTCTCTATAAAACTAAAGGTGGTGAAGCTTCCAAATGAAGGCTGAGCAAGGGGAATCTCATATTCAACGGCTGCACTGGAATAGAGCCGATCAACGGTATCTTTCATAGGTAGAACCCGAAAGCCTGGACCGTAGAGATCGTTATAGTGAAGGGGGTCGGTAAAATTAAAACCAGCTTTCGCATATAGCGACAATTTATGGCGGAGGATGTTGCGGACGGTTTTTTCGGCTGACAAGCTTCCGTAGAGATCCCCAGTGCGGGGTCCGATGATAAAGCCCCGGGATAAGTTTAGCGAGACTTTTGAGCCTTCTCGAAAATAGTATGCGAAATAAGTGGTGTCGTAGGTCAGGCTTACTCCTACCCCCAGCATTTCAGATGATTCGGCCAGTTCGTAATGGGGATCCCAACTAGAATCGAGGTCGAGCATTTCATATTCAAGGTTCACACCGGGTTGAAAGTTTCTGTTCTGGTTGAATACAAGCTTAGAGGAAAGGTCTCCAGAGTAGCCGGAGAAAGTTCTCAGTTCTGTGCCGTCGGAGCGGCTGTGGCGCTGTTCTGCGTAACCGCCGGAGAAAAAAAGTGAAAATGTTCCGTTTCCGTCATACAGTTCCGGATTTATGTAACCCAGTTTACCTGAGAGACCGCCATGTTGCCACACGGTGGTGCCCAGCAGTTCTGAGGTGCTGCCCTGAATTTCTGAATTGATGGTTGCTCCGCCGGTGATAATTGCGCCGCTGCTAAGTGAAAAATATGGTTTTAGGTCGGCATAGGGACGTTCCTTCACCTTGATTATGATTTTGTAGCCTTCAGGGACAGGCTGATAATAGAAACTAACGGACTCAAACAGATTGGTGCGCAGCACACGCCTGCGTGCTTCCTCCAGGTCTATGGTGTCCAGCGGCTCTCCGCTGTGCACATCAATAACCGCTGTAAAGGTAGTGGCACTGATACGGGAGAGGCCTTCAATCTCAATAGAAATGATAGTTGCATCGGGGTTTTTGCTGATAATATCTTCGGAAAGGATCATCGGGCCGGGAAGGTAGGTGATGGCCGTCACTGTCTCTGCTATGAGTTGTGAGTTAAGCAGACAAGCCAAGCCGATCAATATCAACAGTACCTTACGAAAAACCATGTTGTTACTATAGGAAATATGCAGAATAGTTCCAAGGCAGGTATAGTTCTGTGAATATTAATTGTACAAATTACCCCCCATCTTGTTATACTCTCAAAGATCAAAAGGAGTGTGCTATGCGGAGAATTACAGCGTTTGTGATGTGCGGGCTATTTGCGGTGTGCGGGTTGGCTGCTCAGACGGAGATAAGCCACTGGATAGCAGGAGAGCTTGCGTATTATCCGCCTAACCTGGGAGGCTACGGAATAGAGAACTTCGCGCCCATAGATTACAGTACGGTAAGCCAGGAAGAGCTGGAAGAGTTGTACGGTCCTCCTATAGGTGGGGGAAGGGATTTAGGAGGCCAGGCTGTTGAGATGCGGGCCACCTTCGGCCAGGAGCTGGAGTTTCCTTTTTTAAGGGGAAACTCGGTATTAACTGCCGGAAACAATGTGAAAATCCGGTTGAAGGAAGAAATATCTCCGGTTACTGCGAATCTGCTAATCGAAACGGTTCTTACCCCAGTGGCTTTTCTCTCAATCGACAGCGCTCTTTCTGTCGGGACGGGATGGGCAATTGGTGATATAAGCGGTCTTTCGTACAATACTCCAGAGAATACCTTTGAGCCGGCACCGTTTGAAGGTGCGGTGACAACGGCAGAGCTATGCGCCACTTTCCAGTTTGACTTTGGTCTGCTGGTTCCCGGAGACTGGACCCACATTGTAACAGTGTACCGTGCCGGGCTTCAGTACGAGGCTTTTACTGCTGCCGGTGCCAATGACCCCTGGATGTGGCAGGCCGATAACGGGGAGAATTTTAACGGCTGGAGCTGGAAGCAGACCGGTGTGCTCGGATACCAAATGCCGGCGGTGCAGCATATCGATACAACCGGATTATTGATAGAAACGGAACAGCGGATTACTAAACGCAATGAGTCAACGATGGATGACGGGGGTTGGGGTTCGGACTTTATGAAGGTTTATGTAAGCCCGTTTATACTTGTACAGATAAATCCCAGCCATGCTCTGACGGTGCAGCTGCAGTTTGCCCGCGGCCGGGACTACACCGATGAAACCATCGGGAATGCCCATTTTTCCTACCGAAAGGTGGATACCTCCAGCCCTGTGTACTGGTACTTTCGACGTGCGGCCTTTTCCTACCGGTATGAGTACTAGACTCTCAAATAGTTTACTTTAGGTATGCGATAACCTCCCGCATATACGCAGGCAGGTCTGGCGGCCGGCGGCTGGAGATGATATGCCCGTCGCGAATTACATCGGTATTTTTCCAGATTGCTCCGGCGTTCACCAGATCGTCTTTTATCGCCGGAGTGCTGGTAACCTCCCGTCCCTTTAGGATATCCGCCGAAATTAGTACCCATCCGGCATGACATATTTGCCCAATCAATTTTTGCTCTTTATCAAAAGCACGTACAAGTTCTATTACTTCTGGGTATCTACGCAGCTTATCGGGGGCCCACCCGCCGGGTACCAATATACCTTGGAAATCGGTAGAGTCCACCTCGTGGTAGGACACCTCAGCGACGGCGGGTACGCCATGTTTGCCAAAGTATTCTTTGCCGGCTTTCTCACCGACCAAAACTACCTCTGCTCCCGCTTCCCTGAGGCGGAGAACCGGGTACCATAACTCTAGATCTTCAAACTGATCGTGAACCAGGGCTATAATCTTTGTGGATGTTATTTCCATAAAAGTACTCCTTTAAATAGTATCTGTACTTAACTTAGTAAATTGAAAGTAAAAGGGCAAATCAAAAAACTCTATCTTTAATCCTTTGCGTTTCACACAGGCAGCATATATAATATGTTGCAATCAAGGTGCTGAAAGGAGTAGTAGCGTGCATAATGATGTAAAAGAGGTTCTTTTCTCTGCTGAGGAACTTGAGAAACGGGTAAGGGAGTTGGGAAAACAGATAACCGCCGAGTATCAGGGCAAGGAGCTTCTGGTTATTGGAGTGCTTAAAGGGGCGAATGTTTTTCTTGCAGATCTTATTCGTCATATTGAACTTCCCCTCGAAATTGATTTTATCGCCGCCGCCAGTTATGGAAGCTCTACCGAGAGTTCCGGAGTGGTGAGGCTATTGAAGGATTTGGATTATCCTATTGAGAACCGGCATGTTTTATTGGTCGAGGATTTAATAGATACCGGGCTTACTTTGCACTATCTGGCGGAGAACCTAAAAGCCCGTCAGCCGGCAAGTTTTCAAATTTGTACTCTGCTGGATAAACCGGAGCGACGGAAGGTATCTATGGAGGTAGACTACAAGGGTTTCGACATACCCGATGAATTCATAGTAGGGTATGGAATAGACTTCAATCAGAAATACCGAAACCTTTCGTATATTGCGACCTTAAAACCGGAAGTGTATGCCTAATGCTCGGATTTCGACACTTGATTCGGACGAAGAGGGTGTTGCCTGTTGAATCAAAAAATTATTACGGAGGTGTAACATATGTTTATTTCACATAGAGATGAGATTCCCGGAAAAAAGCTCAGCGGAGAGACGCTGAAGAATGTAACCAAGCAAGTACTAATAGGTCCTGATCAGGGATGGGACGATTATGTTATGCGGATGTTTACCCTCGAGAAGGATGGGTATACACCGCGACATAATCACGACTGGCCGCATATCCTGTACATAGTCGAGGGCGAAGGCACCCTTCATATAGATGGTGTTGATCACCCGGTAGAGGCCGGATCTACAGCCTTTGTGCCGCCGGGAAAGGAACATCAACTAATGTACCGGGGCGGGGATAAGTTTGTCTTTAATTGCATAGTTCCGAAAGAGGGGGATAAGTAGTCTTTTAGATCCACTACAGGCACTTTCAAAATGTTAAATTTGAAAGGACCTCACTACAGTAAAAAAAGGAGCCGATGTGTTTTCATATCTATACAACAGGTATTCACATGAGAATGTGATTATTCAGGAAAAGGCGATCTCCCTATTGTTTTTGGATGCACTGTTGAGCATCGGTTTTATCGGGCTGGGAGCAATTCGGATTAGCGATGGGTACCTTCTGTTAGGGGGCATGGAGATAGGCGTCAGTCTGGTATTGGCGCTCCTTTGTGTGTCGATATTGAAGGGCCGCTTTAGAGTAGCTAGCATGAGCACGGTGGTGTTGTTTGGAATTGCCGCTTCCGGTCTGTTTTTACTGCGCGATGTGGAGCTTTCAAAGGATATTTATATACACTCCAGCTACATGGTTCCCGCTTTTCTTACCTTGCCGCTGCTGGCCTATAACAATCGTCAGGTTGTAGGGGCTATCCTGTTTGGACTTCTGTCCCATGGACTGCACAACTTTTTGCGGGTCGCCCCGGCAGCAAGGTCGGTAGGTAATGTATACGATAACTCGGAGTTCCTGGTCTCTTTTATTCTCATGTTGTTTAGCGGTATCTTTATTTTTCAGATTTTTAGTATGCAGCATAAGAACTTACACACCATTGAAAGCACGGCCGAGAAAGCGCGGCTGCAGTACAATCAACTGAAAAGCCTTCTGAACCAAACCTCGGCCAGTTTCAATGTAGGTGAGCAACTACAGATTCATGCCCGTATAAATGCGGATGTGGCTCAGACAATTGCCGCAAGTTTAAAAGAGATGCAGAGTGAAATGCAGGGGCTTGATGACGATGCCACTGGGACTCGAACAGGCCACACTCATATTATGGATTCAAAGGTGGTTGTACAGCAGAGTATGGGGCGGCAGACCGAGGCAATTCAGAACGCCACTACTGCTACTGAGCAAATCGGGGCTCAAGTTGAAACCACCGTCAGCTCCACCCAGCAGAAGCAAACGGCGGTAGAGGAACTGGTGAAGGTAGCCAAGGAAGCTGCCGGGAAGATGCGTAGTACCGTGGAGGCCTTTCATTCGATCTCCAGTTCTTCGGAGCGGATTATCGAAGTGATAAAGGTGATTGAAGATGTAGCCGATAGGACTAACCTGTTGGCTATGAATGCGGCCATAGAAGCTGCCCATGCCGGACATTCGGGGCGTGGTTTTGCGGTGGTGGCCGGTGAAATTCGCAGTTTAGCCGAAGAGACTAACGAGAACTCACGCACGATTCGGGCGACTCTGGAGGAGAACCGGTCCTTAATCGGGAATGCGGTGAAGGCAGGAGACTCTTTACAGGGGGTCTATTCTGAGATCCGGTCAAAGATAAGCGATGTACACCAGGGGCTAATGGAGATAATTACCGGGATGGATGAGTTTCGCTCTGGTCATTTGGAGATGCAGCAGTCGATTGAGAACCTTAATCAAGTTAATGAGACTGTATATGAGTCGCTTGGGGTAATGGATAAGAACCTTGAATCAGGTACCGAGTCGGTAGATCATATTGCCGCCACTATTGCCACGCTGCGACAGCAACTGGATGAAATTACTATCCACACCGATTCAATATTAGCTGAGTCTGGTAAGCTCACTGAAATTGGCCAGGAGAATGCGGACAGCTACGCCCATCTGCAGTCCGAAATTATGGCGGCAAGCAAGGGTTAGAGCTTGTTTTGTGTGGTTAATCGGGATTGTTCTGTTTTTTCCAATCCTCAAAACTCTGCTGTTCTTCTGCGCGCCAGGCGGCGTAGTCACCCATGACATAGCCGTCCCAGCTGTCCCAGGGTGATTCTGACGATTCAGTGGAAATACGTTCTTGGTTCTGGAATTCTCCATCTTGAAACTCGCCTTGATACACATCCCCATTGTTCATCTTTAATGTGCCCTGGCCATGGGGCTCGCCGTTTTTGAGCTCTCCCGAATAGGTCCCGTGTGCAAACTGTACAGTTTCTACCGTTTCTGAAGCTGTTGCAGTTGAAGGGGGAGTTGACAAAATACGAGCAGCGCTATGATAGTGTTTTTTCCAGTACCGGGCAGTGAGAGAGGTAATGTTTACTCCGCGTTCCGGTCCGTCGGAGATAGCGTGGATAATCGAGTTACTCCCAATATAGAGCGCCACATGAGAGATTACTCCTGCTGCCGGGCTGGTTGCAAAGAATACTAAGTCGCCGGGCACCAGGTCATCTTTACTGATTTGACGGCCGTACCGGGCTATATTCCGTGAAACTCGGGGCAAGTCCCTCACATGAGGTTTAAATAGAAAGTATATAAAGCCTGAACAATCGAAACAGGGAGGAGAGGCGCTACCATTACAGTAGCTGCTGCCAAGATACTGCTGAGCCGGCTGAATGATATCCCTTTGTACATCAACAGCCGGCAGCAGTTGGCCGGCCCAGATTAATAGTATAATTAAACTGAGCTTGTATTTCATTTAAGGTGCTTCGGCCTTAATTTTACCGTTGACCCACACCCCATGGCGGCTTTCGCCTTCCTTTTCAGGGATTTCCAGAACCATACCCGGAAGAATCAGATCGGGATTGTCGGGCTCGGGGAGTTTATTCTTATTTGCCTGGTATATTGGCCACCAGCCGGCTGGGTCATCATATATAAATTCGTAGCTGGATATTCTCCAAAAACAGTCTTCTTCACCGGGCATATCACGGACTACATAGGCAGCAGGCAGTAAATTTTCCGCTTCGGGCGGTTCGATACTATCGAGTATTTCCACCGCTTTGTTACTAGCCTCTCGGCTGTCCTTAAATGCCTCCTCGGTATCTTCTTGAAAGAGTTTATCCGCCTTTGCTATTAGATCCTCAGCAGTAGAAAATTTTTCAGGTTCGCTAATATGTCCATCGGCTCTTTTTACCTGACCTCTTCGGTTGCGGGCTTTCCAAAGGGCACTGTTTGCACGGTATTTTGCCAGCATAAACTGAATGTATTCCTCGGATTTTTGGGAATATTCCTTTGATTTTTCAGCATATTCAATGGCTTTGTCGTATTCGCCTTCCTCTATCGCTTCCTCAGAGAGCCGTTTATAGCGCAACGATTCCCGGTAATCTTCGTTATTTTGCAGGTTTTGAGCCCCCGTTGTAACCAGGGGAAGCAAAAGCATAAATAGTGTGAGCAGTAGTAATAGTGTCCATTTTTTATTCATTATCTGCAGCCTCCTCTTCAGCTTCTTGGGCACTCTTTTCTACGTTCGAAATAGCCTCTTCGGCTTCCTTTAGGGCTTGTAGTGCCTCTTTGCGACGCTTTTCAGCCTTTGCTGCCGCTTCCTCAAAAGTGACCTTTGCCTGCTGGTAGTTTTCAGTAGCAGATAGGTAATCTTCTTCAGTTTCATCCGCCTGTCCTTGGAGGATAAGCTCTTCGCCCTTTTTGTATAAATCGGGAACAGCCTTTGCGGCTTTAAAGGAGTCGGCCTTCTCTCTGGCCTCCTTGGCCTCTTTCAATGCTGTTTCGGCGGTTTGCTGATATTCGCTTACGGGTTTTTCCGTTTCTTCTTCGGATGGCATCTCCTGTGCAGGTTCTTCGACTGCTTCAGGCTCTTCCTCCGGTGCTGAAGCGCACGCGGCCATCAGCAGTAAAACGACTGGAATAAGAAAAAGTAGTTTTTTCATACATACATCCTTAATTAAGGTTATGCTTAAAAGATAATAGCATTATCGAAATACTGCAAGTCTTTGTTTTTGTTGACCGATTGTTGGGAATGACTTACTATTTCAATCCAACAGAGGAATAGGGTGCAAAATTGAAACGCTTCATCGTTAGTATACTCATTGTGATAATCTTTCTCAGCTCACTTACGCTAGCCTCCTTTTTTATTGTGCACTCCCACACTAGTTTTGTCGCAATGCGTAACCGCAACATAGATGACATTCAAAGGCAAGTGATGGACCGGCTGGAAAATTTCAATATGTTTGTTCAGCCCTTTGAACAGCAAATACGCGAATACAACGAGAGAGCGATTTTAGAGATTTACCAGAAGCTGGTAGAACGTACGAAGAATGAACCGCTGTCTGTCAGACAGGCTGTGCTGGAACGGCTTGCTACTCAGTACGAGGGGCTTGATGTGTATCTTATAGATGCCAAAGGGATTGTACAGAAAAGTACATTCGAGAGTGATGTCGGGCTTAATCTGTTAGAGATGAACGAGAGTTTTTCTAACTATATTCGTTCTCTTTTTGGCTCTGGCAATGTTTCTACCCAGAGATTGAGTATTTCCAATATGCAGGGAACCAAAATGATTTATTCCTATTTTAGTCCGGAAGGGAGTAACTGGCTGCTGGAAACTTCGGTGTCCCTTGAAGAATACATGCAGGGACGTTATCAAGAAGGGTTGTACACGCATCTGTTTCAGACTTTTTTTACTGAGGTGGAGTCTTCAAACAGCGAGCTTACCGGTTTTGATGTAATCTATCAAACTGATGTGAGCTCTCGCTCCCTGCTGAGCGGCCAGGAGATATCTCTGGACCAGGAGGTTTTAGAGGCCTTAGAGCGGGAATCCTTCTTTCGGAATCAGGAGGGACATTCCCTAGTCATTTATCGAAAACGGCAGATGACACTCTCGGGTTTTGATTTTGTACAGTATCCTGTTATCTATTTAAAGTATGATCTCTCCTACTATTACGATTTTATATCTAGGTTTTATTTTATCGCAGGAGCAAGCATGTTGCTGCTGATTGGCCTATTTTCAGGAATGGCATATAAGCTTGTGGAAAAAAAGCTGGTTCAACGGGTGGATGAGCTGGATGAGGTGCTTCAGAGGGCGGCTAATGAAGATTACAGTGTAAGGGTGCGTTACACCTCAAGAATTCCCGAGTTGATGACCCTCGCAAGTTCTGCAAATCGTCTTATACAACAGGTAAACAGCCGAGAGCACGAGTTACGGAAGGCACTCGAAGAGCGGGAAATGTTGCTTGATGAGATCCACCACCGGGTAAAGAACAACCTCAATGTGGTGATTAGTCTGCTTAACCTCCAGCATGAGCAGGTTTCAACTGTAGAAGATGTAAAACAGGCCTTATTGAAAACCCGTAACCGTATTTATTCGATGGCACTCACCCATGAAAAGCTCTACCAATCGGACAATTTCACTGACGTGAATATGAAGATGTATGTAGAGTCGTTTTTGTCGACTTTTAGCGCTTCGGTGGAGGATCAGTATTCCTTTCAGATCGAATCGTTTGTCGATGAGGTGAATTTGTCCATTACCCATGCAGTTCCGTGTGGAATAATTCTGAACGAACTGCTGATGAATGCAGTTGAACATGCATTTACTGCTGGGCAGGGCGGTCTGATAAAGGTGAGCTTTACAAAATGTTCCAGGCGCCGGTTCAGCATGATAGTAGAAGATAATGGAGTCGGCTTGCCGGCAGATTTTTCTCTGCAGGAGGCCGACTCCCTTGGGCTGGTGCTTGTTGATGCTCTTATAAAGCAGCTGCATGGTGAGCTAAAGATTGAAAAAAGTCCCGGTCCCGGCTCTCGCTTTGAGATACTCTTTGAGGCAGCCGAAGCAGGCCATTCATAGCCGGTTACTAGGGCCCCTCTCTTTTGCTCCCTGCTCCAACGCAATTTTACCGGTTCGGATAGATTCAAGAATGGTGTACTGGCTCAATAAGTTAATTGCGCTGTCGACCGATTTTGAGTCTCCGGTGATTTCCAGTACCCAGATAGAACCGGAAGAGTTGAGGATGCGCGCCTGCAATACAGTGATAAGCTGCAGCAGATTAGCACGGTCCTGCTCGTGTACTTCAACCTTTACCAGGGCATGTTCGCGTTCAAGAATACGTTCATGATCTAAATCCCACACCTTGATCACATGTACCAGTTTCTGGAGCTGTTTGCGTACCTGCTCCAGTACTCCATCGTCGCCCTCCACCACAATGGTGAACCGGCTTTTACCCGGCCGTTCTGTGTGGCCGACAGTGAGGCTTTCGATGTTGAATCCTCGTCTGGAAAACAGGCCGGAAATTCGGGTCATTACTCCGGGTATATCGTCACAGAGAATAGAAATAGTGTGTGTCATTATGCCTCTCCTTCGGTGAGTTCGAGTAAGTTTCGGCCGGTAACCATGGGATACACGTGCTCTTCTTCGCCGATTTTGCAGTCGATAACGGTTACGCCTTCAGCCTGTGCGGCAGCGACAACCGCATGCTGCAGCTCAGATTCAGAGGCGGCCCGATCTCCGCGGCAGCCGAAATCCGCGGCTAAGCGATCAAATTGAATATCCTGAGTAAAGCGGCTGACATCGAAGCGGCTGCTGTAAAAGCCGTCCTGCAGCTGCTGAATCATGCCCAAACGACGGTCGTTCATTACCATGACTGTTAAATTTATTCCCGTTTCGGCGGCGGTGATGAGCTCCTGGATATTCATCAGAAAGGAGCCGTCTCCGGTAATCAGCACGACCTTCTTTTCAGGCTGTGCAAGGGCGGCTCCGATTGCCGCCGGAAGGCCGAAGCCCATGGTTCCCAGACCTCCGCTGGTGATAAAATTTCGGCCGGCGGCCACCGGAAAATGTTGGGCCGCAAAGATCTGATGCCGTCCTACATCCGTAACCAGCAGGGCATTCGGAAAGGCTTCGGCCGCCGCTGCCAAAGCCACAGGAGTTGTAAGCCGAGCTTGATCCAAGCCCTTGTCATTGATTTTTCCGTTGTTCCCATTGTTAATAGACTCTCTTTGCTTTAGAAGAGTAGCGGTCCACGCTGCCCGCGGATGCTCTGTTGGCGATTGGATATTTGATGAGTTTGACAGTAGAGAGGTCAAACGGGGCAGAACATCGGCGATGTCTCCGACTATGGGGAGGTAGGCGGGTACATTTTTACCGATTTCCGCAGGGTCCACATCGATATGGATGATTTTCGCATCCCTGGCAAAGGAGGCCAAGGGGCCGGTAGAGCGATCGCCAAAACGGGTGCCGATGGCCAGGATAAGGTCGGATTTAGAGACCGCGGTGTTGGCAGCTCTGCTGCCGTGATATCCGAACAGACCCAGGTTAAGGGGGTTGTAATTATCAAAGGCGGACTTGCCCATTAACGTGTGTACCACGGGTATCCCAAGGGTTTTCACAAACTCAGCAACATCTGTATATGTATTAGAGGAGATAACTCCACCGCCGGCGATGATAACCGGCCGCTGGGCTTCGCGCAGCACCGCAGCGGCCCGCTTTATCTGGCCCGGGTGCCCTTTAGTGGTTGGATTATACCCTTCCAGAACCCTGCGTTTCTCGTGCTGATTGGCAAATTCGTCGGTCTGTACATCCTTGGGGATATCTACTACCACCGGTCCGCGGCGGCCGCTGCCGGCTAGGTAAAAGGCTTCTTCGATGATGGGGGCTACCTGGTGTGCGGATTGAATTAGATAGTTATGCTTGGTAATGGGCATGGTGATTCCGGTTATATCTACCTCCTGGAAGGCATCATTCCCGATCATCGTACGGGAAACCTGACCGGTGATTGCCAGCATCGGTGATGAGTCCATGTAAGCGGTGGCTATACCGGTGACCAGGTTTGTGGCACCGGGTCCGCTGGTGGCCAAACAGACCCCGGTTTTTCCGCTCGCCCGGGCAAAGCCGTCGGCCATATGGGCGGCTCCCTGTTCATGGCGGGCTTGGATATGACGGATAGTCGACCTCTGCAGTGCTTCATAAATAGGCAGGTTCGCGCCGCCTGGATAGCCAAAGATAAGTTCTGTCCCGGCCTTCTCTAATGTTCGTACCAGGGCCTTAGCCCCGGTTGATTTGCCTTTTTTCATACAATACCTCCTTGTGCCTGTTCGACCTGTTTGCAGGGAAGCTGTTAGACTGGTGATTAGAGCATAAAAAAAGGCCCGTCGCCGGAGGGCGACAGGCCTGTAATATACTCTTTGTACAGCCTAACCGCTACCCGACGGTTTGAAAAAACCCGGAACTAGTACGAGGACGACAACTAGTAGAACGACGTGCAGCAGAGTTGTGGGTAGTAGTTGTGTACTGAATTTCTTATTTCTCATAATTCCGGTTTCCTTGGCAGTAACTATAGATAGAAACTATGTGGCTGTCAATAATCTCAGCAAAAATAAATTGTGTGAGCAATTAATTTTTAAGCTCCCAGGTAGTGTTCATAAAAGCCGCATCCTCGCCGCGCTGGTTGTAGAGGTGATGGTAGAAGGCTTTGTGCCCCTCATTTGGATAACAGCTGCAGGTGAGTTGGTCGCCGGTTACAGCCTCTTTGTTGTATTTGATGTGCAGGCTGGTTATACCGTGGGTATTCCGGAACTCTAACGGGATTGCCTCCAGCGCCCCTCCTATGTAGCGTACGCTGTTAAGGTGGCCGTTAAAATCAATATCGTAGTTGTGGACCCGCTGGCTGAAAGTGGTTGCCGGCCCTTCGTAGGCGGTGATTTTACGCAGTTGGATATCCGGACAGGCGGCTTCGTTTACTTTGGTAATATGGTCGGCGATGTCGGGTCGCCGCACCGGTCGCCGGCTCTCTTCATCAATAATTGACCAACTGCTAGTACCTCTGGCAAAAACCTTTGGTAACCCCTCTTGTAAATTGCGGTTATGGAAACCTTCGTTCTGCGGGCCACTGATTTCAAAATCGATAAAAAATTGGATGCCCCCGATTTTGCGGGCCCAAATAGATACATTCAGGTTAGTTCGCCATTTAGGGCGGTCAAGGGTAAAGTTAGAGTACATTCCGGTGAGTATCCAGGATTGATTCTGTTTCTGTAAATCGTATGAGGCGTAGTTCATATCCGCCAGCCAGCTTGCCACGGTATCCTGAGCATATGAACACAGGTGGTACGGTTTGATCCGGTATTCCGGATCCATTTCAATAGTCCTCACTGTATAGGTATTGGTGTATTTCATTCTATCTGCCTTTGCAACACTTATGGTATGCGGAATTGTAGCGGGATTCCTCCCTTTTGAAAAGTCCGGCTTTGGCTGTACTAGAGATGTGCCAGAGATGTCAGGAGAATAGCTGAAACTATTTGCCTTTTCTTGACAAGATCACTAATTTTGAGAAGAAGGAGGAGAGGAATGAACAAGAGTGGAATAGTAAAGATTTTTATTCTGGTATTGCTGCTGGCTGGTTTTGGGGCCTGTGCGGCAGATAACACCGAGAAAAATATAGAAGAGAGCATTTCAGAGAGTGCTGACTATACGGATCCGATGGCGCTTGCACGGTTAATTGAAGAGGGAGAGCCGGAGCATTTAGTGGTAGATGTGCGAACTCCCGCGGAGTTTACCGGGGGGCATATTCCTTCGGCGGTAAACATTCCCGTCAGCGAGATTGGAGATCAGCCGCCCTCAGTTCCAAAGGACCGCCTGGTGGTAGTGTATTGTCGCAGCGGAGCCCGTTCAAGCCGCGCCGCCGAGAGTTTGCGCGCTTTAGGCTACACAAGGGTAGTGGATTTTGGGGGTATCTACCGCTGGGAAGGTAAGACAGTAACTGGAGAGTGAGGGAATATGCATGAGCTGGGAATTACCCATGAGATTTTGGAGATAGTCCTTCGGTATGCCCGGCGGCATCGGGTGACACAGGTGAGCAAGGTTCTGCTTGAAATTGGAGAGCTTAGCGACCTAGAGCAGGAGTGGATCCAGCACTATTTTGATGCAATCAGCCGCGGAAGCGTAGCTGAAGGGGCCAGGATCGAAGTGAAAAAACTGCCCTGTCGCTTTTTCTGTCGGCAGTGTGGAAATGAGTTTGTTACAACTTTGACAAACGATGAGCCGCTTATATGCTACGGCTGCGGGTCGGAGGCGGTAGAGATGATTTCGGGGTCCGAGTATACTGTAAAGAGTATGGAGGCAACATGAGGGAAGTAAGACTTATACAGATTGAGGAAGATATTCAGGCCGATAACCGTCTAGAGGCGGAGAAGGTTCGCAGGCGCCTGGAGGAAGCGGGAACCTTTATGCTGAACCTGATGTCCTCGCCGGGTTCAGGAAAAACCAGCCTGATTCTAAAGACTATAGAAGCTGTGCAGTCAATGAGGACTCCGGCGATAGGAATGGCGGTTATAGAGGCGGATATGGATTCTCAGGTGGATGCCGAGACTATCCTCGATGCCGGGGTACCAGCGGTGCAGTTGCGGACCGGCGGCTTTTGTCATGTAGACTCTTATATGGTGGCAAAAACCCTTCCGAGCCTCGACTTAGAGCCCATCGACCTGCTTATTCTGGAAAATGTGGGAAACCTCATCTGTCCTGCCCAGTCGGATACCGGGGCTAACTCCAATGTGATGATATTGAGTGTTCCCGAGGGGGATGACAAGCCCCTGAAGTATCCGCTGATGTTTCGAGAGTGCGAGGCTCTGGTGGTGAATAAGTCCGATTACCTGCAGATGGGGGATTTTGATATGGACAGTCTCCGTCGGCGGGCAAAAAAGCTGAACCCCGAGATTGAAATTTTTGAAGTATCCTGCAAAACCGGTGCAGGTGTGCAGCAGTGGGCGGAGTGGCTGCTGAGGAAAATCGGCCGATAAGACCCTATTTTCAGACACGCATACCAAGGCCGGCTTTTAGTAACAGGCCGGTTGCACGCAGAAAGCCGAAACGGCCGTACAGCATTCTGATGTACATTTCCATTGCGCTTCTAGGGGGATTACGATGCTTTTTGTGTGCCTCCAGGGTGATAGCTCCTGAGGGGCAGGCGGCAACACAAAGCCCGCAGCCAATGCAGCGTTCCGGCGCTACCACCGCTTTGTTTTCGGAACTGCTTTTCTCGGAACTCCTTGTAAGAGAGAGGGCATCCATGGGGCAGCGAGGCAGACAGAGCCCGCAGCCGATGCATGCAGTCGGGTTGATACGGGCGGAGTAATTTGACTGTAGGAACTCTCCGGGATTAGGAAGCTTTTTAGCCCGCGAAAGGATGGCACAGCAGCAGCTGCAGCAGCAGCAGATGAACACCGGTTGTCTGGTGTTCTGGGCCTGCAGTACCAGCCCTTCGGCTTCGGCCTGCTGCAGATAGTCCAGTGTCTCTTGTTTGGTAAGCTGCGGACCCCGCTGCTCCTTTATAACATTAGCAGCGGCGCTTCCGAGGGCCAGGCAGGTCTGTTTCAGATTGGTCTGCCGGCACTGATGTCCCAACAATTCACGTCCTTGTCGGCAGACACAGTTTTGAAGGGCGAAGGGGCCGGGGGAGAGTTGGATAACCTGCCGAATGCTGTCGTAGCGGCTGACCGCGCGGTCGGGGAGGATCTGCTCGTTGATGGGGATGGTACGCATCTGCCGGGGCTTTTCGTGCAAGAAATCGTGCATGAAGGTCGAATCCATGTAGGCTTCAGCCTCCTGCTCGAAGCCGCGGGTAAGCCGGTCTACCTGAAACTCGTACAGCCCCACAGCAAAGGGAAGCTTTCCGTACACCCGGACACTACGGCCCCGTTTCTTTACCAAGGCGCTGTTGACGGCTTTTTTCTCAACCAGGTTTTCTAGTAACTCCTGAACAGTGGCGAGGGGCAGGTGGAAGCCGGTACGGCTCAGCCGCCGGTGGATCTTGCGGGCCGGTTCGGGGAGCATACTCAGGCAGAGGGCAATTCTGGCCTCCTCCTCGGTATAAAAGCGTTTGAGAATATCTATTTCAACACTGGACTCGGACTGAGGAAATGCTACGGGCATTACGTCGAGATGGGCTTGCAGTGTCCGGTATAGGTGCTCGGTGGTCTCCATTTACGGGTATAGTGTAATAGTTGGTAATGGCTGTGTCTACTCTAGATAACTTTTGGACGGGGTCACAGGGCTTAGAAAGAGCATCTGCAAAAAAAATATAAAAAAAGGGAGGGACCCATACCGAGCCCCTCCCATGCGCTTAAAACAGTTATTTGAGGAATTTGCTGACAAAGGGGGATGTTTGACCTTCGCGCATAAAGTGGCCTGAGGGGCCTTCGCCTAGGAATTCGGAGAACCACGATTCGTGCTCGATCTCTTCGTTGAGAATTGCCTGGGCGAGATCGTAGGTGCGGTGGTCCTTGCCGGCGGTGAGGTTGCAGATTTCAGAGTAGCCCCGGACTGCACAGCGCTCGGCCTCGACCAGTACTTTCATGATAGCCTTTACATCACTGGGATCGGAGGGCAGTGACGCCGGCGGGCAGGCGGAGATGTCGTGGAAATCGACCATGTTGCCAGGCAGTTCGCCGCCAAGCTCGTAAATGCGGGGGACCAGTGCCTCGAAATGATTCCGATCTTCGATGCGTGCGACTTCCGCAATTTCCTTGAGTCCTTCACCTTCCAGCCCGATGAGGTTTACCCGTAGGATTGTGTAATAGTAAAATGTTGTCAGCTCTGCGGATGCGTTTTTCACAAGCAGATCTACCAGTTGATCTACATCAACTCCAGCCTGTTCGACCACTTCTCTTGTAACTCTAGCCATATTCGGCCTCCTTAAAATTGTTAGCGACAGTGTCGCCGTTTTATATGATTAAGAATAATAATAGGTATTATTCTTAATAAATCCAAAAAATCTCTCTATTTCTCTAGGCCTCTAGTGCTGCTTGCTGGCTTGTTCAAGCCCTTTAGCTCCTACACTTTGGTTTCTGATATTGTATTCTTGTTCCTCTGCTGCTGCACCTAAATTTCTGCAGTGCTCGCAGAGTCCATAAAAATCAAGCCGGTGGTTATGAACCTCAAACCCGGTTTGACTCGATACCTTGCGCTCTAGGGTTTCATCAAAGGGAATGTCCAGATCAAGGATGGCACCGCAGTTTTCACAGATAAAGTGATAGTGTTTAGAGGTATTGGCATCGAAATGATCGGTTGCATCATCAAAGCGTACATTTTTAAGTTTCCCCTCCGAGACCAGAATATTCAGGTTCCGATATACCGTACCGATGGCCACTTTCGGAAACTCCTGCCGCAGCCGGTCATGTACCCAGGCGGCGGTGGGGTGGGAACCCGTATGTTCAAGCAGATGAAGAATCTTTTCCCGTAGATCACTCTTGTTCAGTCGGGCCACGTTGCCTCCGTTCTCAATATTAGAAATGAGAATTATTCTTATTTTTAAGTATAAGACCATTTCCTCTTCGGGTCAATGAAAATATAGTACTTTTTTTGGCCGATTGAGGGCTGTGGGTTTCACATCTACTTGAAATATCACTAAACTATGTATCAATGGAAAATACAATTTACGTTGTTTTTAATCCGACCGCCGATCACGGAAAAGCACTGAAACATGTAGCCCAGATTGAAGCCTGTCTGGATAGGAATAACATCGCCTACAAGTTAGAGCTGACCCGCAGTTCCGGGCATGCGATTAAGCTATCTCGGGAAGCGGCCCGCCAATCTGTTGAAAACCATCGTGGGGGAAGGGCAGGGCTTAAGGCTGTTGTGGCCGCCGGTGGTGACGGTACGGTAAATGAGGTGATCAACGGCCTGCTGGAGGCGAAGGCGGAGCTGAATATTTCCGGTCCAAATGTTGAGTTTCCCGCTCTCGGGGTGATTCCTGTTGGCCGGGGAAATGATTTTGCCTACGGGGCGGGTGTTGTTCATGACCTCGAGAAGGCCTGCCGACTGCTAAAGGGTGAGCAGCAGTACGAAATGGATGTGGGCGTGGTGAGGGGAGGGCTGTTTCCGCACGGAAGATACTTCGGCAACGGTATTGGCATCGGTTTCGATACCCTAGTTGGGCTCGAGGCGGCCAAAGTAACCTGGATACCCGGCTTTTTGGGGTATGTGTACGGAGCCTTGAAAACCTTGTTGGTCTATCCGCAGTCTCCTAAGGTCTGCATCTCCTACGATGGAGGATCCTCAGGAGCGCAGAGAGTCGAGGTTCACAGCCAGCAGATATCCATTATGAACGGTAGACGCATGGGCGGGGCTTTCTTTATGGCCCCCGAGGGACTCAATTCTGATAAGGTACTCGACCTGTGCATGACAAAGGGTGAGCTGCGACGGGGAGAGTTGTTATCGGCCTTGGGTCAATATACCCGCGGTACTCAGGCTGGAAACCCCCATGTGTTAACCGACAGGGCGAAGACCTTTGAGATCGAGGCCAGTGAAGGGGGGCTTGTGTGCCATGCCGACGGGGAGACAGTGTGTACCGACGGGAAAAATCTGCAGGTAGAGTGTATTCCCCATGCTCTTCAAATGCTGGGCGAAGCCCGGGAGAGCTGAGATGGCACGCGTGAAGATGAGCCTCTGGGGACATGGCGTAACCCGTGGAATCAAAGCCCTGCTGGATGTGCTGTGCAAAATCAATAGCGAAGGTATTGATTCCGTACCGGACGAGGGACCTCTGATTGTGGTGATGAATCACATTAACTTTTTAGAAGTGCCGCTGATTTACACCCACCTGTATCCGCGTCCCAGCAGCTCACTGGTAAAGGCTGAAACCTGGGAGAATCCGGTACTGGGGCGGCTGGCCGACCTGTGGAGCGGGATTCCGCTCACCCGCAGTGCTACCGACTTTGCAGCGCTGCGGAGCGCCGAGGCACGGCTAAAGGGCGGGCAGCTGCTGTATGTGGCACCGGAGGGTACCCGCAGCTACACCGGACTGCTGCAGCGGGGTAATCCGGGGGTGGTTACGCTGGCATTAAGGTCCGGAGCGCCAATAGTACCGCTGGTCCATTTTGGGGGAGAGAGTTTTTGGCACAATCTGAAACGCCTTCGGCGAACCCCGGTTACCCTGCGGGCGGGAGGTATTTTTCGTATAAAAGTACCCTCCGGAGGGGTGAATCGCCGGTTGCGGCAGGAGATTGTAGATGAGGTAATGAAGTACATGGCCTCCCTCTTGCCGGAGGACTACCGTGGACATTACGCCGCAGAGGGCGGCAGCCCGTCCGGGAAGACTGGGAACCAGGTTGAGCCTGTGCCAGAATATAAGTACCTCGAGTTCATCAAGTGAATATGTGTGGGGACTATGTGAGGAAAAAAGAAAGTGCCTGACCTCTCAAATATTTTCTTGATTTTTCAAAAAATACCCCGTAGTGTTGACCCATGGAAAAGAGTATAGATGTGACACTGGAGGCCATGCGGCAGGCCGTGGTGAGTTTTCTGGATGCCTATGGCGCGGAGTCTTTGCTGGGGGCGGACTTTACTGCCCTGCTTGAAGGTCGGGGAGACAAGGCAGGCAGGGCAGTAGAGATCGGCGGACAGGGGCTTTCGGGACAGGCAAAATTCGAAAACCTGCTGCAGGCAACAGGTCTGGATGAAGCCGAGTTTTTCCGGCAGGTAGCCGAACAACTCGAAACCGCAAATCATCTGCAGCCCGGACCCCTTGAAGTTGGGGGCGTTGAGCTGCCGAAACGCTTTCTGATGTCGATACTGGAGGTGTTGTTGCCGGGGGAAGAGCTGGTTTCGGTGAGGGATGTGGGACAGTTTGAAAAGCTGGCTAATGTCCGGATTCCGGAGAGCGACCGGGACGACCTTCAAAGGGTAATTGATACCTATCCCGTACGGCTGTCAAAGCATGTAATCCGTCAGGCCCGGCTGTCCGGCAATATTGCCTATCAGTTTATGCCCTTTGTGGAGGAGCTGGATGATGCGGGCCTGAAAAATACCTGGGTGGGCCAGTTTCACCGCGGACTGATAGAACAGATGTACCAGAACCGGCCGATCTTTGTCCTGCACATGAGTTGTCCGGTGTATTGCCGCTTCTGTTTCCGCAAACATAAGGACACCCGCAATCAGACTGCTCCAACCGTGGAGGATGTGGACGAGGCGATAGAGTATATCCGTACATCCCCGCGGATTAAGGAGATTGTGTTAACCGGGGGCGAGCCGCTGCTGAACAAGCGGACCCTGACCCGGGCGGTGGAGGGCTTGAAGACGATTCCCCATATTCAGACCATCCGTATCGCCTCGCGCTGTATCTCCTATTACCCCTACCTGTTTTATAAGGACGAGGCCTTCTGGCTCAATTATCTCATGGACACTAACCGTGAACTGCAAAGGATGGATAAGCGGATTGAAATTGCAACCCACTTTATTCACCCCGATGAGGTCTCACCCCAGAGTCTTGAAATTATCTCCTCCCTGGTGAAAGCGGGGGTAGAGGTATATACTCAGACCCCCTTTCTGAACAATTGCAACGACCAGGGCCCGGAGCTGACCCAGCTCTATCGGGAGCTGCGGGGGGCAGGGTCGGAGCTGCACTATATCTATATTCCCGCCAGCCCGATTCAGGGCAACAGCGTGTACTGGACTCCTCTGTCGAAGGGGCACCGCGCCTTCTATTATCTGCGCGGACACCTCTCCGACCGGGCCATACCTATACTGTGCACCGCTACCCGCATTGGGAAGATTGATTGGAATGCCAGCGGATGGGCGGTGGAGCAGAGCCGGGAGAACCCTGAAAATGTGTGGATTCGCACCCCTTACAACGCCGAGTATTACCGGGAGTTTGTACCGGACTTTAATTTTGAAGGGGCCAGGGAGAATGCCAGCGGGACTATCGATGTTGAGTTTATGGCAAAAATCGGGGATGAGCAGCTGTTTCTGGGCAACTTTGATGGACGGCCGGCTTTTGAACGGGAGTTTGATCCGGAGAAACTGCGGACGGTTCAAGATGTCCTGGTTGAGATGCGCCGTCTTGATGAGGGGGTAGTGCTGACCGGAGTTGAGTCGGTCTTCCGCTCCCACCTTACCCGGGTGGATGTAGATATTGCCGCGGCCGCCGGAAGCGAGGCGGAGTTTTCCGCCGCCCTGGACTACATTCGGCGTGAGACGGCGATAAGCGATGTGGTTCTGTCGGCCAATGTTTCAATTCTTACTCTGTTGGATGAGATCCGCCGCTTTGCGGAGGAAATACACGCCATACCCCATGTGAATGCCCTGCGGCTGCGCAGTACTACCTTTACCTATGAGCCGCAGCTGTATAACGACGAGGTGATAGCCCAACTGGCGGATCTGCAGAAGCTGTCGGCGGTCAATCCGACCAGGATAGAAATAGAGGCCCAGTTTATTCACTCATCCGAGTTCAGGTTGGAGCATCGGGCGGTCATTTCCAAATTTCTGGCCCGGGGGATTACTGTGTACAACAACATTGTACTGTTAGCCGGTATCAACGACAATGTCGAGGAGATGAAAAAAATCTGTTACAACTGCCGGCAGATAGGCATCGAACTTTTTCAGCTGTATGTGGCGGGATTGCCGGTTCAGCAGCGCTACAACGCCGACCTGCCGATTGACGCAACGACGGTGATAAATATTGCCACCCACCTGCGGCGCCACCAGAGCGGACGGGAGATTCCGCTGTATGTAGTGCGGACTCCCCTGGGAGAGGTGGACTATAACCTGAGCGGGATAATCACCGGCAGCGAAGAGCGCCGAGTGTTCATGAAGCTGCTTCCTTATTCCATGGAGTACTTTCAGGGGATAGACCGAAATTTTCGCCTTCCCGAAGAGATACAGGTGCAGGAGGGGTCTCTGATTGCACCGGTGTCGGGGCTGACGGTGCAGAGTAATCACGCCTACTTTATCCGCCCCTAATGGGCGGGCTAGGGCACAGGGCCTAAAGCCTGCAGCTTTAGGACTAAATTGGGGTCAGGGCAGACCTTTAAGAACTCCTCACGGTCTTCCGGTGCGCAGACTCCGGGGAAATCGCCTCTACGTCCGCCGAGGTCTTCAATTACTTCAAAGTGGAGGTGGGGCGGCCAGTTACCGTTTACGTTACTGTCGCCTACTTCGGCTATCGTCTGTCCTGCGCTCACGACCTGTCCCGGTGACGGCCAGGTCAGTGATTCCCGGGACAGGTGCCCGTACAGCGTGTAAAACTGCACCCCCTCTAGAGTGTGCGAGAGGATAATAGTGGGCCCGTAGTCGCCGATTCCCCGGTTCTCCTGAAAGCTGTGTACCTGGCCATCATAGGGGGCCAGTACCGGAGTGCCGGATTCAACCCAGAGGTCGATGCCCAAGTGGAAAGACCTGACTTTCCC
>JAIPFV010000054.1 GCA_021736475.1 Spirochaetia bacterium
CCCCGCCGAATTTTATTCCGTTATGACCAACAGGATTATGGCTGGCGGAAATATAGGCAAAGCCATGGGCCTCATCATCTAGTTTTGCCGCTGCCATTAGTTCCGGGGCGGCTGTGATAAAACTTGCTTTAACCTTTACTTCAAGCGCAATAAAAACCCTCAGCATTACATCTGTCAGTGCTGAGCCGGTGGGTCGGCTGTCGCAGCCTACCCACACCACCAGTTGTCGACCATGACCGCGAGCCAGGTACTCGACAAAACTCAACGCCGCCGCTGCTGCAATCAACCTATCCGCGCCATTTACCTCAGGGGTAAAGCTCTCCTCATCCCCGTCGGCAGCAAAAACCTTCCTCCAGCCGGAGGCGGATAAAATAAGCGTTCGGGCCGCTTCCGTAAGCTCATCGAAAGAGGGCAGCTGATCGGGCCAGGGGTCTTGTTCCGGATCAGCTACATATAAACTGCTGTGAGGCTCATAGTACTCCATATGTATTTGTACCATAGCTATTCTATTTAATGAAGGTTGGACGTTTGCTTTTTTATATTTTTACGTTACCATAGAATCGGAGCAGTGAGAAAAATTGAAGGAGGCTCGGTATGCGCAAACCGGTTCCACGGGCAGCGGCAATTCACGACCTTTCAGGTTTCGGCAGGTCTTCACTTACCATAATTCTACCGGTCTTATCTACTATGGGGGTACAGGTCTGTCCATTGCCAACAGCCTTATTGTCAACCCATACAGGCGGATTCGAGAACTACACCTTTCTCGATCTTACAGAGCAGATGGGACCAATTGCAGCTCACTGGAAACAACTAGAGGTAGATTTTGATGCAATTTATTCGGGCTTTTTAGGTTCAAGCGCGCAAGTAGAAATAGTCAGAAGTTTTATTGATGACTTTCGAACCGACGATGAAGATCAGTTGATAATGGTGGATCCTGTGCTGGGAGATGATGGAGAATTATACGGACCTTTTAATGCGGAGATGGTTGAAGAGATGCGTCGGCTGGTTGAAAAAGCTGATATTATTACTCCTAACATCACGGAGGCGAGTTTTTTGCTTAATACAGAACTACAGGATACTAGTTCTCATGCGCAGTTGAAACAACAGCTTCTTGGTTTAAGTGAGATGGGGCCTCGTATGGTGGTTATGACCAGCGTAAAAACCGACGGCAAGCCGGATGTGTCCACAGTGGTTGCATACGACCGGCAGGACGGCCGCTTTTGGAAGATTGACTGCGATTACGTTCCCGCCTTCTACCCTGGAACCGGCGATCTGTTTGCCAGTGTATTAGTGGGCAGCCTGCTGCAGGGCGATAGTTTACCGATTGCCATAGAGCGGTCTGTACAGTTTGTCTCTATTTCGATTCGAGCCACCTTTGGCCACCGGGTGCCCCATCGTGATGGAGTTTTATTTGAGAGGGTACTCGGAAGTCTTTCATCACCTCTGACAAGCAGTACCTATCAAGTTTTGGAGTAGTTCAGTGAAATACCGTGGAATGGTAGTAAGCGACTTTGATGGAACTCTCTACGATAAAACCAATGGATTTACCAACGAGGACATTAAAACACTCGAGACACTTGAAAAGAGAAACTATGTGCGAGTTCTGGCAACCGGTCGCTCTCTCCAGTCACTATACCGGGCGGTCGATTCGAGTTTTCCCGTAGATTATGTGGTGTTTTCCTCAGGCGCAGGGGTGTACGAGCTCCGGAGGGAAGCGCTTCTGAAAAGAACTGTGTTTTCTGCTCATCAGACCCAACAACTTTGTCGGCGACTAATTGAGCTTGAAGTGGATTTTATGGTGCATCATCCTATCCCCGATAATCATTATTTTCACTACTACCGGGGCGGGGAGGGACAAAGTGATTTTCTGAGGCGTATAGAATTGTACAAAAAATATGCCCTCGACTTTGAGTGGCGACAAGTTCGGAATCTTGAGGCAACCCAGTTTGTAATAATTACAGCACCCGATCAGGAGCTGCTGCAGAAGATACAGGCGGATTTCCAGCAAGAGTGTTCGGTTATCTGGAGCAGCTCTCCTTTAGACGCGTCATCTTTGTGGATTGAACTCTTCCCGATTGGTGCCCATAAAGGCAGCGGCAGTGCCTGGTTGGCCGACAAAGTGGGGGTACTTCAGAAGGATACTATGGCGGTGGGCAACGACTTTAACGATGTGCATATGTTGGAGTGGAGTGGAACCGGTTTCGTTGTCGCAAATGCTCCGGAGGAGCTTCGACGCCGGTTTGCCGAAGTGGCCGCCTGCGGTGAAGGCGGCTTTTCGGAGGCCGTAGTTCGGTGGCTGGGCACCAGGGAGTGGGAGGAGTGATTGCCCTGCTTGGCGCCTTACAGGCAGAAGTGTACCACACAGTAAGACGTATAGAAGGGGCTGAACACCAGGAATGGGCCGGCCGGAGAATAACAATAGGAACACTTGGCGGTCAGCGGGTTGTATGCACCTGGACCGGCAGCGGGATTGCACTCTCTGCTTTAACTTCTCAATATATCTGCAGCCGCTTTCAACCGAAGGCGATTCTGTTGGCGGGGATAGGGGCCGCTCTCAATCCGAAGTATAGGTTGCAGGATGCGGTGATTGCGGAGGATGTAGTTCAGTGGGACATTGATACTTCAGCAATCGGGGGTGGCCCTGGAGTTTTTCCGGGAAGGCAGAAGGATAATTCACAGCTGCGTGAGATGCAGACCCACCCAAGCCTTAAGGAGAGGCTGCTGGAAGCGGCGGAGAGGCATTCGGACAGATCTTCTGCAGGTTCTACCGTGCATACCGGGCGTTTTTTAAGTGGAGATAGCTTTTTACCCGTCGAGGAGGGAAGTCAGTTGCGTGAGAAGCTGCGAAACGGCTTGCAGGGCGATCTGGCTGATATGGAGAGCAGTAGTGTGATCCTGGCGGGGCTTTTGAATCAGATTCCAAGCGGGGTTGTGAGAATTGTTTCTGACACCGGGCAAGGCGGGCGGCCTGAGAACTTTAGAGCCTTCCTCGACCGCAGCTCAATTAGCTGTGCCGATATTATGGTGCACGTGCTCGAATCGTTGACGGCGAAACCGCTGTAGCCCATTCATCCAAGCTGTACTTCACTGAGTGTGTTGACTTTTTTATGCTGAGACAGTATTCTTTCTATACAATTTCACAAGTTGTTCAAGGAGAAATTATGTCCAAATCGCATAGAGGAAGCGGAATAAGAGAATTGGTAAAACAGGGGCGTGGAACTTGTCCTATCTGTAAGCGCACCGGTATCAAATTGATGTATGAGCATGAAGTAAAAGAACAGAAGATCAAAGTATGTAAACAGTGCCATGCAACCATCAAGCACGGTAAGGCAGAGACTGCCCTGGCTGCACTCTAAAAATTACCGAGGTACTACCACTCTTAATAAGAGTACAAGGTCCCGTCACTGTGGCGGGGCTTTTTTTATGGTGCGCCCGGCAGGGCGCACCTACTTGGGTTAAGTTGGCTTGTGGGGCTGCAGCACTCAATTGAGCTGCCTTGTAAGCTCTAAAAAGCGGGGCAGAATGGGGCTGTTCGGGGGGGCAAGCGAGATTAGCCTATGGTTGATGTTCACCGGATAAGGTTGCAGATAGAGCAGCCGGCCGCCGTAAAAACCAGCCGAAAGAATCATTGACTCCTCAGCGTAGGGCATTTCGTACATGCCGGGAAAAATGAAGTTTCCAAGGGAATAAGCGATTAGTCCACCCTTATAGGCCTCCATTCCCTGAAGAACATGGGGATGATGAGCAAAGACAAGGTCGGCTCCTGCATCGATGCCGGCCCGGTAAAATTGCTGCTGCTCCTTTGAGGGACTGGAATGCCACTCTTCCCCTCCGTGGGCAACCATAATATCAATACTATCCGGACTGCTGGTCCGACGTAGAACTTCGAGTACCCGGGGGCCGGAAAAAATTATGCCGGGTCGGCTGTCGGTAACCTGTGCCTGGCTTCGCCCGTCGAAACCGTTTTTTTCCTGCGGATAAGCTGCCGCCGATAATACTGTAATATCGATCCCTTTTATGCTGATTTCTACCGGGGTATAAGCTTCCTGCGGGGACCTGCCGGCTCCGGAAGTGAGCAGTCCGTACTCTTCGAAATAGTGGAGGGTATCGAGAAAACCTAGGCTGCCGTAGTCGTAACAGTGGTTATTGGTTATTGACAGGTAATCAAACCCGGCTTCTCTGAGCCAGGGCACAACCTGGGGCAAAAAGCGGAAATTGTACGATTTCGGCACTGGTTCACTGTGCCGTGTTACCGCACCTTCCAGGTTGCCGATCAGAAGATCCTGCTGCTGCAGAACCGGGAGGGTGTCTTGAAATACCGTGTGCATTCCAGCCTTACCGTTGCGGATCAACAGCTCCTGTACCCCGCGCTGCAGCATCATATCACCTACACCGCCAATCCACACTAACTCAGGGCTGTCGGAGCTTGAGGTCGGAGAGGATATATCCGTATACTCGGTGCGGTTGGAAAGCCTCGTAAACCACCTGGAGAGGGAATCCTTGGCCTGCACAACGGCAGGGGCAGCCGTTGTGGCCCCTGCAGATTCGATCCAAGTTAATTCTAGGAAACTCTTTTCCACAAGCGGGTACTCAGGTGAATCTATTCTCAAACCATCAACAGAAAGCGCCTTCTGGGGCAGCATTACCTCTTCAACCGGAAGCATCGGCAGTTCTTCTGCTCGGTTCAACGCTACGTTGTTCCGAGGGTCCCAGAAAGGGACAACCGGAACATAATAAGTTGACTCCAGCAACAGTGAATCTGCTAAAGGGTTTTCTACCGAGTCCGTAGCTTTTTGATGGAAAATACGCAGGTGCGCGATTACTCGTTGTGATTTGCTAGTATCTATAGAGGAATCACCAGAAGTGCTAAGAGTAATACCGTCGGGCAGCGGATTTTCCTGAACCAGCACGCTCCATAGCTGGTGAGACGCGGTTTCGTCTTCGACTAAGACCACCGGCTGGCGTTCTATGGGTGAGCATGAGAGTGCCAGAAGCAGGAACAGTACCGAGGTAAATGTAAATCTATACATTCGTATCACCGGTGTTATCTGTGTCCAGGAGGTCAAGGATGGTGGTACCTACAAAAGGACTTAGTGCGCTACTGCTGAATTGTGAGACAATAGAGCTCTCCAGGCCTAGCTCCTCTTGAGCTTGCTTAGAAAAAGATACCGGTTGTCCCCACAGGGCCTCTAAAACCTCCGCTACTGTAGTGCGAGCTAATTCTTTTTGGGGCAAAAGATGGGGATTCGCCGAGGCTGAGCGAAAAAGTAATGCGTGCTGCTCGAACCGGTGGACGTATGTTTCCAGTGTTTTAGTGGGCAGAGAAAAACGGTGCGCTATATCTTGAATACGGATAGGGGGGGCACCATTTAAAAAGCGGGATGCAATGTAGAGATAAACTTGCAGTCCGGTGAGCAATTCCCTTCGGGGCGGCACTTCTTTTCCGGAATACGCATGGGCAAAATTGTATCGGTGCTGATGCACATAAGTTATTTCTGCTGCTGCAAAAATTATAAGCCAATTCAATGAGAGCCAGATCAAAAAAATTGGAATAGCGGCCAGAGAACCGTAGATTATCGAGATACGTAGTACGTAGTTTGTGCCGTCTATAAATAGAAACCGGGCTATCTCCCATAAAAGAGTTCCGGATGCAGCACCAAGCAAACTGCTGCGAAAGGAGACCTTGGCTGAAGGAACCGCATACACCATCAGCCAGATAACGATAAAAATAAACAGAGTGGGAGCTACTTTTAAAAGTATTTTTAGAATTCCAGAAAAATCCGGATATCCGGCTGCAAAGTTTTTCAAAGTAATGCTGAGGGTGAAACTGGCTCCTACTAATAGGGAGCCAATAACGATAACGGCCAGATACATCATAAATTTGCGAATAAAACCGACTCTCGAGCTGCTGGCCCAGATAGCATTAATATTGGTGCTTATTCCGTTTAACAGAAAGATAGATGTAAGGGCAAATATTAAAAGCCCTACCACTCCCAGGGCACGGCTGTTTTCTATGAACTGTTCGATGTAGGCTAAGGCTGAGTCAGTTTGGGTAGGAATAAGGAAGCGAAACAGAAAATCCTGAAGTTCATTTCTGACTGTTTCGAAAGCTCCGAAACCGGTTAACAGAGAAAAAACAAAGGCTGTGAGAGGTACCAGAGCCAAAAGGGTTGAAAACGCGAGACTGCTTGCCCTGAGAATACAGTTATCGTTTTCTAACTCTCCCCAGAAAAAGTGTAGGAAATGTAGTCCCTGTTTTGAGAAGTTCGTAAAAACTCTGCCTAAAGCTATGTGTTTTTTTTCCATCCCTGCTAAGTATACGCAAAAACCAGAAAAAAAACAGGTGGGTAAGGCGTAGTTTTTTCTAAGAATCTACGCCTTACCATCACTTTTGAAACAGCTCTAAACAGTCGGTTCAAACGGTTACTTTCTGGTAACTTCCGGATTACCAAAGCTGACAGCTAAGCTATTGGTTCTTAAGGAAATATATTTTCCTGATTTTGGTGCTTCATCTAAATAGAACCTGACATAGGTTCCGGGGCGGGAAGGGTCCCAGACTTTAACCAGACCTGTATTCCCATTTACCTGGATTTTGACCGGAACCTTTAGCTGCATATTTTCCGCGGTTAAAACGGCAGGATTCAGAGCGACATCGTATCCTTCCAGCAGTTCCATATGGGTGTCGGAATAACTGCGGTACACCTGCCCGCGAAAACCGGGTTTTCCATAAGTGGGATTTTCATCATAGTTGAGCCATAGCAGGTAGGATTTGCCGTTTCCCCAGGACTTGCCTTTATGGGCATCATCTACAAACAGCTGAATTCCAAAACCGCCCATGCGGTCGGACAAACCGCCGGCCTCGTAACGAACGTCGAAGTTATACTCCATCAAGCCCCTCTGGGGAGCGGGAAAGTTTATTTTTGCAAGGTGTTCCTGTGTATCTTGTTGGTACAAACGATTGTTGCGGATTCTCCAGCCGCCGTATGCTCCAAAGTCGGACATGTCGCTGGAAAGTGCTTTACCGACCACGGATGTTTCTGAAAATGCCAGTCCAGCTCCTGCGAACATCAGCAGAAGGATCATTGTGATTGAGATGGTTCTCGTCTTCATGTTTTACTCCCTAATTGATTTGAAATTGGAATTAAGTAACTCCTTTTACAAGTAAAACAAGTGAAGAATCTTCAGGTTACAGTAAAAAAATGATACTATAGGATTCCATGAGTACTAATGACACTATTTTGGAGAAACTAAAGCAGGATCCTCAGTTTTCTTCTCAGGTAAGCCGCTGGCACACTCTGCCTATGCGCGAAGGCACTTATAGTCCGATTCCTGATGATCTGTCCCACGAGTTGCAGGGCTTGTTAAGCGCCAGAGGTATCACCCGGATTTACAGTCACCAGCTGGCAGCCTACCAGGCCGCGCGTCGGGGCGAGCATGTGGTGGTGGTTACTCCTACGGCAAGCGGAAAAACACTCTCATACAATCTGCCGGTAGTACAAACCCTGCTGGAACACCCCGAAATGCGGGCACTTTACATGTTCCCAACCAAAGCCTTAAGCCAGGACCAACAATCGGAACTGAACGAAATTGTATTGGGAGGAGCCCTGCCCTTGAAGGTTGCCACCTATGACGGTGACACTCCCCAGTCTCTGCGCGTTTCGGCCCGCGAGAGCGGTCGTATTGTAATATCAAACCCGGATATGCTCCATGCGGGGGTGCTGCCGAATCATCCAAAGTGGATTAAGTTTTTAAGCAATCTCAGGTATATCGTGATAGATGAGGTGCACACTTATCGGGGTATTTTCGGCTCGCATATGACTAACCTGATCCGTCGGCTCAAACGGATTGCAGAGTTTTACGGCAGTTCTCCCCAGTTTATCCTCTGCTCAGCTACTATTGGAAACCCAAAAGAGCTTGCGGAACAGATAATCGAAGAGCAGGTTACCCTGGTCGATCAGAATGGAGCGCCCTCGGGCGAGAAGCATGTGGTGCTGTACAATCCACCCTTGGTTGATGCCGTACAGGGAATCCGCCGGGGAGTAGTGCTAGAGGCGAAGAATATTGCCCTCAGCCTCCTGCGTCGGAATATAAAGACAATTGTATTTGCACGATCCCGGTTACGAACCGAATTGATTGCTTCGTATATAAAAAAGGCCGTGAAAAACATGTACACCAACAACGAGGGATTGCGCATAGAATCATATCGGGGAGGCTATCTTCCGAATGAACGACGGGAGATAGAGAAGGGGCTTCGCGAGGGCCGGATACATGGAGTTGTGTCGACCAATGCCCTGGAGCTGGGAATTGATATTGGAGCACTTGATGCGGCAGTTCTGGCCGGGATGCCGGCCTCCATTGCCTCAATCTGGCAGCAAGCCGGTCGGGCCGGCCGGCGCAACAATGTGTCGATAGCGGTTTTGATAGCCTCGGCTGCCCCCACCGATCAGTTTCTGGTTCAGCACCCGGATTACTTTTTCGGACGCAGCCCGGAGTCGGCCTGGATTAATCCGGACAACTTGTATGTGTTGATAGATCACTTGAAATCCGCCGTATTTGAGCTTCCCTTCAGCGAAGGTGATACTTTTGGAAAAACTTTGAGCCCCGAAGAGATTGAGGACCTTTTAGCTTATCTGCAAGAGGCAGGAACCCTGCGTAAAAGTGCAGGCCGCTGGTACTGGTCCGGCAAGGGCTACCCCGCCGAAGAGGTTAGTTTGCGGACAACCTCGCCTCGTAGTGTAGTAATAATTGATACTACCGGAGGCAGAAATGAGGTGATAGGGGAGATGGATGTGCCATCGGCCAAGGAGCTGCTGTTTCCAAATGCGGTCTATCTGCATCGGGATCGACAGTATGTATCCCTCGAGCTTGATATTGAAAACCTCAAATGCTATATCAAAGAGTCACAGCTGAATTACTACACCGATTCGGTAGTGAAAACGGATATAAAAGTACTGGAAATAGATAACAGCGATGCTTATCCTGACTGCCGGGTACTAAGCGGAGATGTGCTGGTGCGCAGCCAGGTGGCCAAATACAAGAAGCTCAAATTTGGAACCCATGAGAACCTCGGATACGGGGATATACATCTGCCGGAAGAGGAGATCCACACTCGGGCGGTACTGATGGCTTTTGAGGATGCTACTCGGGCCGCCGCTGCGATGGAGGCCGTGAATCCTGAAATTCGCGAGCATGTGATTGCCCACATCGGCACACTCATCAGAAACATTGCCCCTGTGTTTCTGCTGTGTGAGCGATCGGATATCGGCATCGCAGAACGTATTAAAGACCCTTTTACCGAAGAGCCGACAATCTATATTTACGATACTGCTCCCGGGGGAATCGGTTTGTCCGAGGGCTTTGCAGAGAAGCGGATGCTGATACTCAAGGCTGCCTCCGAAGTTCTGAGCCAGTGCGCCTGTGAATACGGCTGTCCCAGCTGCATTGGTCCGGATGAGGGAAAGACAGAGTTAAATAAGAAACGGGCGGTTATTGAATTTTTTAAAACGTGGCTTGATGAAGGACTCACAGCTGAACATAGTTAGTAAAAATGGAGGTTGAGAATACGTGGCAAAATTGTCCGGTAGACTGCAGCAGATGAGGGCAATGCGCGAGGCGGCAGAAGTTAAAAGAACGGTTGGCGAGACAGCTGAAGTAGAAGGAAAAGTGCTCCATACACAAGAAGTCCCCTTGCCTTGGCCGGGGTGGAGTGCCGTTGCCCCTTACGTGTGGAAGCGCAGTTTGACCCTGCCGTGCCCCCTCGAGACGCAGCATACGGAAGGGCTGCTGTTGGAAGACTCGAGCTTGCTGCCTAATCTGGTATTTTATGATTTTGAAACTACGGGACTTTCGGGGGGTGCGGGCACCATTATTTTTCTTGCCGGTTTTGGCAGCATAAAGGGCGAACAACTGTGTGTCGAACAGATATTGCTGGTGGATTATCCGGGTGAGCCTGCCTTTATACGGGCCTTACTGCCGTATCTTTCCTCGGAAAAGCTATTTGTCTCTTACAACGGGAAGGGGTTTGACCGGCACATGCTGCTGAACCGCCTGCGGATTCACGGGTACCACACTGCAGATATGCCGCACCAGCTTGATTTGCTGTATCCGACCCGAAAAATTTGGGGAAAGTCCTTAAAGAGGTGCAATTTAGGACGTATTGAAGAGCTGGTGCTCAATATTCATCGTGAAGATGATATTGAGGGTGCGTACATTCCAGAGTGCTATCAGGAGTTTTTGAGAAGCCAGGATGATGGCTGTATGCGCAGTGTAGTAGCTCATCATGTGCAGGATATTGCCTCCCTGGCACAACTCCTTTTTCATATTGAGAAAACTTCAGTGAATCCGGAGAGTTTGGACGATGAGCAGGCCAGGTTGGGGCTTGGATTGATGATGCTTCCAATCAATGAAGCCCGGGCAATCTCCTTGTTAGAAGCGGAATTATCCGCAGGGAATGAGGCTGCCGGTCGAATTCTGGTCCAGTACTATAAACGCCGCCGTCAACTGACGAAACTAAGAGACGTCTTAGCAAGAATGAGGGCTCTGCGGGCAGGATACTTTCAACTAATCGAAACCGCAAAAATTCTTGAACATATTGACAAACAACCAAAATTGGCATTGAGTCTTATTCAGCCTCTCCTGCAACAACGTGCATTGCTCTCGGAGGTACATTTTAACGAGTTACAGCACCGCCTTAGGCGCTTGGAACGAAAAACAAGTGTGCTGTGAGGTTCTTTTAAATGTGTAAATTTGGAAAGAATCTCAAGCGTCCAAAAATCTCTGGTACAGTTTCACATAATGATCCGCAGAATCTTTCCATGAGAAATGTGAGTTCATTGCACGAATCTGCATCTGTCTAAACTGCTCCGGCTTCTCGTACCAGATAGATATCGCCCATTCAGTAGTACGAAAAATACTCTCCGGTGAGAGGTCGTTGAACATAAAGCCGGTGCCCTGTCCGGTTTCGTGGTTGTAATTTTCGACAGTATCTGCAAGGCCTCCAGTAGCACGGACAATCGGCAGGGTGCCGTAACGGAGAGAGTAAATCTGGTTCAACCCGCAGGGTTCATAGCGGCTGGGCATAAGAAAAAAATCGGAACCGGCTTCTATCTGATGGGCTAGGGAATCACTGAAAGTCGTTTTTACTTTTAAGTTCGGAAGCCGGCGTTGGAGATTCAGCAGTTCCTCTTCGAGCCATTCTTCTCCGGTACCTAACACAACTACCTGTACCGACATCTCCTGACATATTCGCTTTAAAGCCCCTCGGTGTGGATCGCACAGCTCGTAAAAACCTTTCTGAGCGGCAAGTCTGCTTACCAAGCCGATCAAGGGCACTTCTGCGTCCACCGGAAGTCCGACTTTTTTTTGCAAATGTGCCTTTGCGGCAGCTTTTCCTGTGAGGTCATCAGCTGAATAGGACTGAGGTAGATGAGGATCGTGCTTTGGATCCCATTCATCATAATCGACCCCGTTCAAGATGCCATAGAGGGATGCACTTCGCTCACGCAGGAGTTGTTCCATACCGTGGGCGAACTCTTCAGTTTGTATCTCCTTGGCGTAGGTTGGCGAGACCGTGGTGATTGCATCTGCGTTCAGGATACCGCATTTCATGTAGTTAAGTGCTGTTTCGACTTGCGGTATTTCCTGGCTGCAGGTTTCCCAGCTGAGTTGAGTTGTGTGAAGATCATGTTTCGAGAAGATTCCCTGGTAACCGATGTTATGAATTGTAAAAATACCACGACTGTGTTGAAATTCGGATTCGGACTCGAACTCCCGTAAATAGGCATTTACTATAGCCGTTTGCCAGTCGTGACTGTGGAAAATATCCGGAATCCAGTTGATGCTCCGACAAAGCGGAAATACCGCCCGGCTTAAAAGGGCAAACCGGTAATTGTTGTCGCGATAAGTATGGCTTCCGTTGCCCCCGTAATAGCCTGCGCGGGTTGAGAAAGCGGGATGTTCAATAAAGTAGACCGGAACCTCTGAGTTCGGAAAATGGCCTTGGAGCACTTCGCACTTTTCCTGAGTAAAACGGATAGGGACAGAAATAGTTGCCTCAGACGGCGTGAGTTTTTCGGTAGAAATAGAAGCATACCTGGGTATCACCACTCGCACATCATGGCCGAGGAGAGACAACTTTTTAGATAGGGAGGTTACAATATCAGCTAAACCTCCGGTTTTGGCAAAAGGAACTGCTTCACTTGCAATCATACATATTTTCATAATTACCCCGCTTATTCTAGTCTAGTATAGGATATCTGATAACGACCTATTATGTCAAAATTTAAACGGCGATAAAGTTGAATAGCCGAGGGGTTGCTAGTTTTGACAAACAGGACTGGGGTTCTGTCCGATATCTGGATCTCTTCGATCAATCGGTGCATGAGCGCCCGGGCAACACCATGTCCGCGGTATTCGGGTGTGGTAAACACCCCGCCAATCTGGGTATGATTGATGCCGATGGCGTTTGTTCCTGCTTTGGAGATAGGAACTCCATTGAGGCTCGCAAATAGAACCTTTTGGCTTTTTACGACTCTACGAAAGTGAAGCATATATGCGGCGGTATTAAAGCGTTCCGGATGCACTACTACCTCCTCATACTGATATGCCTTTTCAAGGGGAAATATGTGCTTTATTTGTTTTTCAGTGAGGTGGTGTATTTGAATTTTTACCGGTATCGATAGTGGCACGAGAGGGCGTTGTTTTGGTCGAAGCATCAAATAGTGGGAACGGAAGGTGTCTATTGCTTCATGAAGATGCGGTTCGTACTGCTTTACGGTACTTTCCATCCCTATCACACAGTAAATTCTACGAACATACCGGTAAATCTGAGTAAGTAAAGGCAGTAGTTGGTCTGCGTTTAGGGACATTCCTTCTTCATGCACAGGGATTACAAGACCCTTTGACGTAACCAGCACCGCCGCACGTACCCTTCTGAATGTACCGGAAGTTCCGACCCGATCGTGAGATTCCGGCGGGAGATCTTTTCCAATAAAAAGGGCAGCTTCCCGGGGGGGTGGCAATTCCAGGCGGTTGTTGTTCAGCAGCCGGGAAGTAAAATTAACACACAGGTATTCGTAGGGGAGAATGAATCGGATGAGTTCAGAAAAATTTTCCTGAGTGACCCGCTGCCATATCACGGTTTTTCTCGTTTTTCTCCATGCATAAAGATAGGTACTCTTCCATTAGCAGGTATCATCCCTTTAAGAGCGGCAAAACCGGCGGTGAAGGAATCGCGTCCGGTGCCGTAAATGGCTAAGCCGGTATCTACCCAGGGGATTGTGCGTAAGTATACCGGTGTAAGAACCGAGAGAACGATAACTTTGGCATCAACCTCTTTTAAGCCGCGAAGAACTTCGGCACTGTTCGGGTTAGCAAGGCAGTATATAATGGTGTCATAGCGGGATGCACGGGCCTTCAGCTCTGAAATATGCTGTTCATCGGCTATGTAGAAAGGGGAGTATGGAAAGTAGTATGTGTCGGCATTCGGATAATAAGTGCGTCCTACTGAGAGAAAAGCATTCAGTTGGCCGGCTAACAGAATTTTGTTATTCTCTCCGGATAAAGGGATATTTCCATCACTGATAATGGAAACACTGCGGCCGGCTTGGTTAAAAAAGAACTCCTGACTCTCTTGCGAGGGAATGGAATCGGCAACTGCTGACGGGTCGGGGGTTAGAGGAACGGCTTCAGGTCCTTTTAAATACCGGAGCTTTGTGAGTAAGATTCTTCGTACGGATGTCTCAATCTGTCTTCTAAACTCAGGTTTTTCCTTTAATTCCTTGTATAAAAGATCCCAGGTCTGTTGATATATATCAAAATCGTGGGAAATCATAATCATGTCGTTGCCGGCCTTCAAAGCCTGAAGACACGCTTCTGCAATACTGTTTCCATTCTGCAGGGCACCGTGCATGCGCATATCATCGGTTATTATAATTCCTTCAAAACTCATTTTATCCCGTACTAACTGACGCAAGAAGTAGGGTGATAGAGAGGCCGGGATATCCGCGTCGATGACCTCCGGGAAAGAGAGATGGGCACTCATAAGTGCCGGTAAACCTTCTCGAAATAAAAAGCGGTACGGCAGAAGGTCCTCTTCCCATAGGGTATTAAAATCACTATGAATTACGGGTAACGTGCCGTGGGAGTCTTCAGTGGCCTTCCCATGCCCAGGAAAGTGCTTAGCCGTACAGATTATTCCACTATCCTCCATGCCGTGATAATAGGCCACCCCGAGTTGAGCAGTAGTCAGCGGGTCTTCAGCAAAAGCTCGCGGACCGATAACGTGGGCATTGGCACTTCCATAGACATCGACCGTGGGAGCAAAGTTCATGTTGATGCCTAAGCTTCTGAGCTCTTTACCAATGTACAGTCCTGTATAATAGGCATCGTAGGGAAGCCCTGTGGCACCAATTGCAAGATTCCCGGGGGTAATAGAGGTTTCACCCTTTATATGGCGAACCCAGCCCCCTTCCTGGTCGGTCGCAATAAACAGGGGAATTTTCAATTTGCTTTCAGTTGCGGTGTTTTGGAGTACCCCAACGCTTTGGGCAAGTTCCTGCAGGTTCTCAGCATTCCAGCCAAAAATTTTAATCCCTCCGATATGTTTGTTCTTAATCCAATCTAAAATTTCCGCTGAAGGGGAGCGTCCAAAGTAGCCCAATAGAAACACTTGTCCCAGTAGCTCCTCATCGCTCATTGAAGCGAGGATCCGGTCGGCATGTTCTTTGGGGCTCTGCGTGCTGTTATTATCACCACCTGTGGGTGAAAAAAAATGAGGAACCGACCATAATTGGCCGGCTCCGCTTATAATTGTAAATAAAACAATGGCAAGTAAAATATGTCTTAGTAAAGATGCTCTCTGCATCATCTGCGCCTGCTAAAAAAGAAGTTTATTCGTATGCTTCTCCTTTTATAGCATCGATTCGCTGAGACGCGCAATGGGTGGCAATTGCCCCTTCACCGGCGGCCACTACCAGCTGCCTAAATGGTGATGAACGTACATCTCCAGCTGCGTATAAACCGGGGTTTTCAGTTTCCATATTCTGATCGGTTACAATATAACCTGCCTCATCTTTCTTTACATCAGGTACAAGTGAAGTTTGGGGGATTGACCCGATAAAAACAAAGACTGCATCCATTTCTTCTTCATACGTTTCGCCGCTGGTGTTGTCTTCCAACACAACCCCTTCGACCTTCATACCGCCCTTGATTTCTCGAATTTCGGTATTGTAGCGAACTTCAATATTTGGATTTTTGGTTACCCGTTCTGCCAAGGATCGCTGGGCGCGTAGTTTATCACGACGATGGATCATGATGACTTTGTCAGTTAGGTTAGCCAGGAAACTGGCCTCGTCACACGCCGCATCTCCACCGCCGACAACCAGCATCTTTTTATTTTTGAAAAAAGGTCCGTCACAGGTGGCACAGTAAGAGACACCACGGCCGGCAAACTCTTTTTCTCCGGGAACATTGATTTTACGGTGTTGTGCACCGGTAGTAAGTATCACCGCATAGGTGGTGTATGTTCCTTTACTGGTTTCGATAGTATAGATATCACCTTCTTTAGCAATGGACTTCGCCGTTCCTATCAGAAAGTTGGCCCCAAAGTTCTTAGCTTGCTTCTCCAGGAGCATGGCAAATTCAGCTCCGTTAATTGGTTCGGGAAAGCCTGGATAGTTCTCTAAATCTCCAATAATAAGGCACTGCCCTCCGGCGGCCATTTCTTCAATTACCAGTACATCCAGATTGGCCCGGGCTGCATATTGGGCAGCACTAAGACCGGCAGCTCCTCCGCCGATTATGATCAGATCCTTATCAACTTGCATTCATATCCTCCTTAGAATAGTGACGACTCTAGTGTTTTGTTCGTGTGCTGCTAATATAAGAAAACTTTTATCTAGAATCAAGTCTTATGTTTATTACAAAGTAAGACCAAGAAAAACCACTCAGAACAATCGATCGAGTTTACTGTTTTATTAAACTATCAATAATCGAGGCCGATGATAGAAACAGGAGTATATAAGGATGAAAACGGCGGTACATCTATCACACATTTTGCAGCAGGAAGTCGATGGTTTTACATCTGCCATTGAACGGGCTGAGACCATTCGCTCCAGTATTTTTCGTCATGACTGGAAACAACTAACCGAGTCACTGGAGAAGATGGAGAAGCTATCGGGATATTTAACGGCTCTTGAGAATGAGAGGGTGCACGTATTTGAAAAACTTCGGAATGAAGTGGAAGCCGGGCCATCTGCCGGCTTTTATACTGTAGTGGTTCAGCTGCCCAAGGATGAGCAGGATTTGGTGTCCGAGCTATTTAGGAAACTTAAAAGCCAGGTTTTGCAGCTTCAGGGAGTAGTATGGTCAATTGATGCGTATACCCGAAGTATTTCAACCACCATCTACGATATTCTCCAGGAAATCTTTCCGCATAAGCGGGGAACTATGTATTCAAAATCGGGTAAGAAGCGCAGTACCGATAATGACCCGTTGGTAGTAAACCACCAGCTTTAAGCGGTAAGGAGGTACCGAATGAATTCAACTTTTGCGGGAATTGAAATGGGTAAACGAAGTCTTGTTACCCACACTACAGCAATGTCTACCATCGGGCATAACCTTGGAAACGCCGCGAAAGACGGCTATAGCCGTCAACGGGTGGAGATGAAAGCATTTGACCCGATTTATATGCCGGGACTAAACCGGGAGGAAACTGCCGGACAACTGGGCCAGGGGGTTACCGCCGATAAAATTGAAAGAATCCACGATGAAATTCTCGAAGGCCGGATTGTAAAACAGGCCAACGGGGAGGGGTATTGGAAAACCCGTGATAAATATGTGCTGATGATGGAGCAGGTTTATAACGAACCGGGAGATATATCGGTGAGGGCGCAGATGGACCAGTTCTGGGACTCATGGCAGGAGCTTTCCATGTATCCGGAACAGACTTCCGCACGGCACTCTGTTTTGGAACGCGGCAAAAGCTTAATAAATGGTATCCACCGCCGCTATGAAGGGCTAACCGACATTAGGGATATGCTGGAGCAGGAGGTGCAGGGTACTGTTCAGAGAATCAATTCAACCCTCGCCGAAGTATCAGAAATAAATAAGCAAATTGTTAAAATAGAAGCGATGGGGGATAACCCGAATGACCTGCTTGATCAGCGCGACCGCTTGGTAAACAGACTTTCATCTTTGGTGGATATATCAGTCAGTGGTCGAGATCCGGATGAGTTCACTATTCACAGCGGCGGAATGCACCTGCTGCAGGGAAGGGTGGCACATTTTCTCTCCGCAGAACCGAATACACAGAACGAAGGTTATTCGGATGTGGTGTGGCGCGAAAGTGGAGAGGAGTTTCTACCACGTGGCGGTGAGCTGGCAGGGTATCTTGAATTGCGGGATGAAGATGTTCGAGAGGAAATTCAGGGTCTCGATATGATGACCATTAATTTTACCGATATGGTAAATAGTATTCACCGTGATGCCTACGGGAAAAACGGAAAGACCAATCAAGATTTTTTTACTGAATGGCCCTTTGTGAACAACGTTTCCGGAAATTACGATAGAAACGGAGATGGGGAGTTTGATTCCACCTACCTGTTTCGGATTACCGGCAGCAACAGTCTGGACCCGCAGCAGCAAATCGGTTTGGAAGGCACCATTTCTCTGTCAGGACCACAAGGTAACGTTGAAATAGATTACAACTCAACAGATACGGTTGAGGAGCTCGTAAGCCGCATAAATACCTCCGGAGCCGAAGTAGTTGCCCGCTTAGATAGAAATGGACGCCTTAACTTAAAAGCTTCCCCCGCTGCAGAAGTGGAAAATCCTGATTTTGTTATACGGCATATAGAAGATTCAGGTCAATTTCTATCCGGATATTCCGGAGTTTTAACCGAAACCGGTGCGGTCGGAGCTTACGATTGGGAACAGGCGGATGCAGTGACCGCACTTAGGGGAGAGGGGGTTGATTATTCAGTTGCCCCGCTCTCGCACCCGGCAGGGTGGACCGAACTCAATCCGGCAATTGCCAATGATCCGGAGAGCATAGCGGCAGGTTTCGGGAAAAATGGCGAGGTCGCAGACTCCGGTAGCGGCGATGCGGCTTTAGCCATTGCACAGCTTCGTAACGGGGATGTAATGGTTGGCAAGTATAAAGGCTTCAGCGACTACTTTTCACAGGCCGTTACTAAGGTAGGACTAAAGGGTGAGGCTGCCGATCGGGCCTACGAAACGGAGCAAGAAATTATGCAGGAGCTGAAGGGCTTAAAAGATTCAATATCCGGAGTAAACATTGATGAAGAACTTTCACAAATGATAAAATTTCAGCACGGTTATGCAGCGGCTTCCCGCTATATTTCGCAAGTAAACCAGATGCTGGATACGATCATTAACCGGATGGGAGTATAGTTAGATGGAACGTATTAGCAGTAATATGAGTATTAACGACATGCAGTATCAATTGAATAAACGTAATCAAAGCATGTATGAGCTGAACAACCAAATGGCCACTCAAAGCAGGGTGAATAATTTACGGGATGATCCCTTAGCTGCAGGGCATTCTACCCGGTATTTGTCGCGGATAACCCATCTGGAGCGGTATGCTAAAAATGCGGAACGAATTAAAAGTGAGCACCGGGTAGCGGAAGGGTACATGAAAAGTGTCAACAGTATTTTACACCGCGTGCGCGAATTAGCTGTACAGGGCGCCAACGATACTTATACAAAATCCGACAAGCAGGCCATGGGCCAGGAAATTAATCAACTACTGAACGAATTAATCGAGATAGGTAATGCCAGAAATGCAGATGGCACAACCATGTTCGGAGGCGATAAAACTGCAACCAGTCCATATAGAGTGCTGCGTGGTACCATACCGGAAGCGGGTGGACAGGTAGTTACCGAGGTAGAATATCGGGGTTCAATTAAACCTTCGGTGGTTGAAATTGGACAGGGAAATTATGTGAAAAAGCATTTTTCCGGAAATGAGGTGCTGTGGGCTGAACAACAGCAGGTATTCTCTGCGGTGAATGCGCAAAATTACGTGGTGGATACTGATACTTCAATTCGAATAGATGGTGAAGAAATTGGTTTAAATGCCGGTGACAATATCCATAATATTATTGCTAAAATAAACGATTCAAACGCCCAGGTGAAGGCAAGTCTCGACCCGGTCAATAATTCACTTGCCTTAGTAAGCACTTCTCCCCATCAACTGTATTTGCAGGACGGGGCGGAAGGGAACGTATTACAGGACCTGGGGGTAATCAGCGATACCGGTAAAGCCCCGTTTAATGTCGCACCGGATGCCAGCTCTTCCGGGGGCTCCCTGTTTGATATGGTTATTCACCTTCGCGATAGACTCTACGCAGGGGACACTATTGATATCGGGGGCTCCGCTCTGAAAGGTATTGACCTGGCACAGGATAAATTGCTGTCGAGTATGTCTGAGCTTGGAGCACAGGACGAGCGAATGCAGGTAGCCCTGCGTAGAATTGAGCATGAAGTGCCGGAACTTCAGGAACAGAACTCAAAAGAGGTGGACCTTGATTTTACCAAGGCAATTACCGATTTGAAAGAACTTGAACAGGCTCATAAAGCTGCATTGGGAGCCGCCGGACGCATTATTCAGCCAACACTGCTGGATTTTCTTAGATAGACCATAAGGATAGGTGATGAAGTATGAAGGTTAATACAAAGCCGTACGGATTAATTGATGTAGATGTTCGACAGAAGATTCATTTTCCCTACGGATTACTGGGTTTCGAAAATCTGAAAAATTTTGTTCTATTAGATGCTCTGCAGCAGCCCTTTTATTGGCTTCAGTCCATGGAAGTACAAGAAATTGCCTTTGTACTCATCGATCCGAATATTTTTCGACCCGATTATACCCCTGATGTCTCTTCTGCCGACCTTGAACCTATTCAGCTTACTCCGGATTCGAAAGAAAAAATGCTTATTTTAACTATTGTTACGATCCCTGAAGAACAGCGTGAAATGACCGCCAACCTCCAAGGTCCGCTGATAATTAACAGAGATTTGCATATCGGCCGGCAGTGCATAACGGAAAATGAAAACTGGAAAACAAGGCATAAAATAATAGAAGAGTTATCACAAGTAAGGAACTCGGCATGTTGATACTTTCACGCAAAAAAGATGAAAGCATCATGATAGGCGACCAGATTGAGATCTCAGTGGTAGATATAAAGGGGGACCAAATAAAACTGGGTATTAAAGCCCCTCGTGATATAAAAGTATACCGGCAAGAAGTGTTTACTGCAATTCAGCAAGAGAACCAGGCTGCAGCTAAAACCGGAACACAGCTGCCGGAAATTGACCTGCTTTCACAAACCAGCGAACGGGTAAATGCCCCGAAGGATCAATTTTAATTAAACTAATCTTGGAGCTGTGTATACAGCTTGTAAAACTCATCCTGAATATTTAAATATACATCAACCAAAGTAGGATCAAAATGGGTAGACCTCTGTTCGGTTATAATTGCCGTTGCTTTCTGGTGGTCAAAGGGTTCCTTGTAACTTCGCTGCATGCGCAGAGCATCATATACGTCAGCAATGGCAACGATACGTGATGAGAGGGGAATCATATCACCGGCGATACTATAGGGATATCCGGTTCCATCCCAGTGTTCATGATGAAATAGGGCAATCTCCCTGGCCATTGAATGGGGATAGGTACTCATTATGTATGCACCGTTAATAGTGTGTTCCTGCATTATTTCCCACTCGCGTTCATCCAGGGGGCCCTCTTTATTAAGAATATCGTCGGGCGTACCGATTTTACCGACGTCGTGCATTTGTGCTAAGAACTGAATATTATGAATAAACTCCGGGCCTATCTCGGAAATAATTTCGTGGTCGAAAAGATACTGTGCCATAACTTTAGAGTATTCGCCGACCCTTTGAATATGGTTTCCGGTGTCGTTATCTTTCAGTTTAGAAGCTTCGAGGAGGCTGAGGAATGTGTTATGGAGCAGTTCTTTCTGTTCCTTAGTTACATTGTCAAAAAAGGCCTGGTAGGCTGTCGGTCGGGAGGTTAAATCGGTAAAAATCGGAATTATGTTCACATTGAATAGCTGGTCGAGCCGGCTGCGGTGTATCGCCTGTAAACGGCCCCGATAACTGAAGTTTTCTTGTTCACTTTGCAGGGAAGCAAAAACTTTTCCAATATGTTCAGTGTGTAAGTCATGAGGGAAATCCTGGGCCAAGCTCCTTGGGAATTGTCTGTAGGGATCTATGAAAAGTTGGGAGTAGGGTGAGTTTTCATACAGAATATAGAGATTCGAAGTTAAAAGCACAGAAGGAAAGGTGTAAGTATTCATTGCCTCCTGAATATGCTGGATTTTCGGGTGAGTCAACACTCTTTTCGAATCTATGACCTCAGTTTCCGTAGTCTTAGAAGTTGTTACGGCAGTTTCAGCACTATCGAAATCCTCAAGCGATTCTAATTCCTCCACATCTTCGATATAAGAGTCAGAATGATCGCTGATATTAAGGATATCTTTATTGCTCATAGTTTTTTTTAAGAGACATTTCGGCTTCACTTGGGCGAATGTAGAGAGGCCCTTGATTATCAGCATCCGCGCCATTACGTTCAAAGCTGCGGATACCCAGGTTCAGAAGGGCATATGTTTTTGGTGCAGCATACAGAGGATCAATAATTACCCGATTGCTGTCTGTTACAGCCCCTGAAGGGAAGCTGGATTCAGCCGCCGTTATCTGCGAATAAAGTTCGAAGATATGACCCGCATAGGGCCCGGTGAGCAATATGTCCTGGGCACTGTTTAAGGACTCAATGAGTTCTCCCGGTGCTACGTCAAGGATTTCTCCTACCTGGAGGCCATGGGTGTAAAAGGCCGCATATACACGGTTTTTCCGAGCATCCATCAAGGATAAGACTTTATGCGAGTACATTTTGCAGCTGTAAGCGTACATATCGAGAGTCGGAACTGATACAATGGGTATCTGTGAACCGAAGGACAAACCTTTGGCAGTGGACATTCCAATACGAAGCCCCGTAAAAGAGCCGGGACCCTTTGCAACTACTATTAAGTCTAGCGCATTTGCAGGGATTTCGCCTTTTTCAAGTAAATACTGTACCTCGGTAAGCAAATTCTCCGAGTGGTGAAGCCCAACATCTTGGTTTATTTCAAAATACTGTTCTTCAGACTGCAGACCAATACCTAAAAGGGAGGTAGAGGTATCAATTGCTAAGACCTTCAAAGTGTGAGTACCTCCTGGATTCCTTCAATTTTTATTTCTCGTTCGGCAGCAGCATCAATACAAAAAGTTATTGATATACAATTGTCCGGCAACAGCTGTTCAATTTTCTCTGCCCATTCGATTATTGATACGCCGCTTCCATATAGTAGTTCTTCAGCACCTAAAAGTTCAAACTCCTCTAGACTGTCGATTCGATACAAATCCATATGGTACAAAGGGATGCGTCCTTCATATTCAGCTATTAAAGTGTAGCTGGGGCTGGTGATTTCATCAGCAATTTGAAGGGAGTCAGCGATACCCTTTACTATTGTAGTTTTACCAGATCCGAGAGACCCGTGCAGGGTAATTATATCTCCTGGAGCGACTTTATATCCAATTTTCTGTCCCAGACGAATTGTATCTTCCGCTGAGGCTGTGTGCAGCTGTTGCATTCCTAAAGTTTACCTTGTTTTTCTAAATTGCGTATGTGTGCCTTAAGGGATTTTATAGCCGGTAAGAGGGGGTAATTGATTTTATTCAGTATTTTAACGGAGATATCGATATCACCACTGGCCGAATGTTCTAAAGTAAACTCAACGGGGCTCTCTTCTTGCTTCTGCGGTATATATTCAAAAACCGCAGATCCTTTGAACTCATTCCGATAAGAAAGAGGAATATTCTTCTTGGTAATATCTTTAATTGTAAGCACTTTCATAAGTTAAAATGTAGGTTAAAAGTGGGTTCAGGTCAACACAGCAATTCGAAATGTAGAAGCCTTTTGACATTCTACATTTGGAAATTGCTACAAACGCGGGTAACGACGCTCTCGGGCTTGTTCAAAACTGTAAATAAAGCTGTTGATATGGTTCATATGTGACCGGGAGACTCTGGTAAACATAATATGCATAATGCCTCCGGTGGGATAAGTTTTAGTCATTCCCATAACCTTTCCAAACACTGTTACCTTTTGTCGATTTTCTGTTTCAAATTCTACTTTTAAGAGTTCGCCGCGATTTAATGGATACGAACTGCGCATGGCACAGCCTCCGGCTGATATGTCTATCAGGGTGGCCAGATTTCCTCGGTTCTTATCTACTATTGCTTTTCGGGTACTGTTTTTACCAAAGCCTGACGTAATGATACGTATCGGGTAGATATATGCCGGCCGTTCAATCGGTTTTCTACGGTAACGTCGTTGCTGCGCCTCTTTAATTGACTCGCTATGCTGCAGAAACACGCTTGATAAGCCGCGGATTACGTTGTACCCAACTATTTTGGTATCGAATGAAAAGCTTTGTCCGTTGGGGCGCCAAAAATATATTTGAGCCTTAGTCCATTTGCGCCAACGAATTTCTGTACTGGTTTTATCCTTAGGAACCTCAACACCAAAGCTTTTTTCCAGATTAGAAGTTATTTTTGTCTGATAGCGTACATTATTTACGGATAAAGACACTGCCTGACCCACCTTTAGCTGCCGTGAAGATG
>JAIPFV010000055.1 GCA_021736475.1 Spirochaetia bacterium
TGAAGTTGTACTTTTCCTCAAAAGTGTGGGCATCCTCGGCGTAATCAGTCTCCATTTGTTCTTTCTTCCAGGTACCTATAGAGTGAGGAGTATGCACATGCGGAATATCCAGTTTTTCACTGAGCATGTGCCCGGCCAGACCAGCATCCCAGTAATGGCTGTTTACAAAGGAGTATGACAGTTTGTTTTTCTTAATAAATCCAAGGGCATTCTTAACCCACTCTGGGATTTTCTCATATAAATACTCTTTGGGGATGAAATCTTTACCGCCGCAGGGTACTCGAATAATTCGTACATTTTCATCCACTTCTTCAATCTCCGGCTGATCCTCAAACCGGCGGGTCCATATATCTACTTTGTTTCCAAATTGAGCCAGCTTTTTCGACAATTCGAGAACATACACAACCTGACCACCGGTATCTGGTGCTCCGAGCGGTGCTTCGGCAGCTACATATCCGTGAGTGGAAATCATCATAATACGATTTTCATTTTCAGTCATAACAGACTCCTCTTAGAATTATTCTTTTTTTATTTTGTACATTCAATGAATGTGAGTGAATGATATGTAATTCTTGTATTTCCATACACACTTTAATTATACTAGCTGAGAAACGGGAATTCAAATTCTGCAGTTGATTCAAATTGGACGGAGATGCAGAGCAATTTATCTGTTGGCCATACAATTTGCCGGGAAGACACTCTGTGGATAGACAAAAAAAGCCGTCCGACACAAGTCGAACGGCTTTAGCGGGAGCGACGGGGATTGAACCCGCGATCTCCGGCTTGACAGGCCGGCGCGATAACCATCTTCGCTACGCCCCCCTTTAGGTAAAGATGACAATGCACAAATTTTTCTTTTTTGTCAAGCAGATCGAGCAATTGAGATGAAAAGGGAATAAAGAAGCATAAAAATATTCCCTTGATTTGGGGCATTTCCGGGTTTAGACTGATAGTAGATAGAAAAAAGGGGTATGTTTTTATTATTAGAAGTGTGAAATTAACCCAACGATGTAACTAAGTCTTTACAAAACCTATCTAAACCAATAAAAGGCATATCCCATTGGGGTGGATTCGGTACAACTTCAAAGTATAGAGTTCACAACCAAGCCTCGCCGAAACCACCTAATTCCTTACCCAATAAGGAGGATAAAGGTGAAAGATCTGCTTGAAATCAGATGGCACGGACGAGGGGGTCAAGGGGCTAAGACCTCAACCCAGGTCCTGGCCGAAACGGCTATGTACCAGGGCTACGATATCCAGGCCTTTCCCGAATATGGTCCGGAACGTGGAGGCGCCCCCATGAAGGCTTACAATCGGATAAGCACTCATCCTATTGTAATTCACAGCGGGGTAGAATCTCCTAATATGGTGGTGGTAATCGACCCATCCCTGCTGGAAATCGTGGATGTGACTCAGGGCTTACCGGACGATGGAATTCTCTTGGTAAATACAGATTCAAAGCCGGAAGAAATCCGCCGGCAGCTCAAGTTTGAAAAGGGCACGGTTGGAACCGTTGATGCAACCACTATCGCCCTGGAGACCCTCAAACAGCCAATGCCAAATTTACCGATGCTCGGGGCTCTGCTTAAGGCTAACCCGGTAGTCTCAATTGACGACCTTGAGGCCAGTGTCCGCCATAAATTCGAAAAAAAAATTGGAGAAGAAAAGACCAAGGCCAACTTAGATGGAGTGCGAAGAGCTTATGAGGAGGTGGTATTAGAATGAATAATTTGGGATGGAAAGAAATACCAATAGGCGGTGTGATTGCCGAACCGGGTACCGCAAAAAAATACCAGACCGGAGGTTGGCGCACCTACAAACCCGAAGTTGACTTTGATAAGTGTACCGACTGTTTGCAGTGCTGGATGTTTTGCCCTGACTCCTCGATTATGGTGAAAGATAAGAAAATGGACGGCATAGATTATGAGCACTGCAAGGGCTGCGGCATATGTGCGGAAGTGTGTCCGGTGAACTGTATCGAAATGGTAAAGGAGTAGCTGTATGTCAAATATTGCTCAAAAACAAGAAAAAATAGCCGTATCCGGGGATGAGGCTGCAGCATATGCGATGAAGGTGATAGAACCGGATGTAGTGGCTGCATATCCGATTACCCCGCAGACGGAAATAGTTATGAACTTTTCCCAGTTCGTAGCTGACGGCGAGGTGACGACGGAGATGATTCCTGTAGAATCGGAACACAGTGCAATGAGTGCCTGCGTAGGCTCGGCCGCCTCCGGCGCCCGAACTATGACAGCAACTTCGGCCAATGGTCTGGCCCTGATGTGGGAGGTCCTGTATATCGCCTCCTCTACGCGTCTTCCTATCGTAATGCCGGTGGTGAATCGGGCGCTGAGCGCGCCGATCAACATTCACTGCGACCATTCCGACAGCATGGGGGCCCGTGATGCCGGCTGGATTCAGATGTACTGCGAAAATGCACAAGAGGTGTATGAAAAGCTTATTCTGGCCATCCGAATCGGTGAGCTGGAGGATGTAAGGCTGCCGGTAATGGTGTGTCAGGACGGTTTTATAACCTCCCATGCAGTGGAGGCTCTGGAACCCTTTGCCAAAGAAGACGTACAGAAGTTTATAGGCAGTTACAGCGTTCCATACTCCTTGCTTGATGTAGACAATCCTGTGACCTTCGGGCCCCTTGATCTGCAGGACTACTACTTCGAGCATAAGCGTCAGCAATCGGAGGCAATGTCCCGGGCATACCAGCAAATTCCCGAGATAGTGAAAGAGTTCAAAAATACCTTCGGCAGTGAATACGATTTTCTGGAGCTCTACCGAATGGAGGATGCCGAAACGGCGGTGATCGCCCTCGGTTCTACCGCCGGAACAGCCAAAAACACTATCGACGGTCTACGAGAGCAGGGTCGGAAGGTGGGGCTGGTAAAAATGAACTTTGTCCGTCCCTTTCCGGCGGAGGAATTGCGGTCGGCCCTTTCACCCCTAAAGGCTGTGGGTATTTTGGATCGGGCCGAATCCTTCTCCAACCAGGGGGGACCGCTTTTTTCCGAAATCCGGGCGGCAATGTATAGTTCCGGCCAGAGGCCGCCGATAGCCGATTACATTTACGGTTTGGGCGGCCGGGATATGACTCCGGGATTGATAGAAGAGGTGTTTCGCGATCTTGATAAAGTAGCAAAGACGGGGAAAGTCGAACAGAGCGTGCACTATATTGGAGTAAGATAGTAGGAGATAGTTATGCCGAATATAAAAGAGTTATCTACACGGCCGGAACGGCTCACCAGCGGACACCGATTATGTCCGGGATGCGGCGCATCCATCGCGGTACGGCAAATTTTAATGGCTACCGAAGATCCTGTGGTGGTGGGGGCGGCTACCGGCTGCCTTGAGGTTGCCACCACAATTTATCCCTTTACTGCCTGGAATACTCCCTTTATCCACAACGCCTTTGAAAACGTAGCTGCCACCATCAGCGGAAGTGAAACCGCCTTTAGGGCTTTGCAGAAGAGCGGCAAAATAAGTAAGGACAAACAGATTAAGTTTATCGCTTTTGGCGGAGACGGGGGGACCTACGATATCGGGCTTCAGTCCCTCTCCGGGGCTCTGGAGCGGGGCCATAACTTTGTGTATGTCTGTTATGACAACGAGGCCTACATGAACACCGGAATACAGCGCTCTGGGGCGACACCCATGTGTGCCTCTACCACCACTGCACCCTCGGGTAAAGCCAGCCTGGGAAAACCCCAGTTCCGCAAAGACCTGACCCAGATTGCCGTTGCCCACAACATACCCTATGCCGCCCAAGGCACCATTGCCTACTGGTCAGACCTGGTTCGCAAGGCAGAAAAGGCCTTTTCGGTCGACGGGCCGGCCTTTCTCAACGTACTGTCCCCCTGTTATCGCGGCTGGCGCTTTGATCAGGAAAAGACGGTGGAGGTTTCAAAACTGGCAGTCGATACCTGTTTCTGGCCCCTTTATGAGGTAGTCAACGGTGAGTATAAACTCAGCCGCAAGCCCAAACAGAAGCTGCCCATCACCGACTGGCTAAAAGCACAGGGTCGCTTCAAGCATCTCTTTTCACCGACGGAGCAGTCCGAGGCTATTGAACAGATTCAGAAGGAAGTAGATGCCCGCTGGCAGAAAGTCCTTAAGCTGTGTGGAGAAGCAGAATAGCTCTAAAGACGACTCTAAAGCCGAATTGAGCTGATCTTATTACGGATCTTAGCGGTACTGACCGGTGAAATACTCAAAACTCTGTAGCCAGCCTGCAGTAAATGCAGAATAAAGTCTGGATCGCTGGCCAGTTCTCCGCACAGGTTCACATCTGCTTGTCGGCCTAGGTTGGAGGCCTCTGACATTATGTACTGGAGCAGCCAGATGAAGGCGGGAGTTTTGGGGTTGTAGTATGGTATAACCTCGGGATTATTTCGGTCTGCTGCAGTAAAATACTGCAGCAGATCGTTGGTACCAACACTCACGAAATCTACTTCTGATAGGATTGCCGCAGTGTCAATGGCCGCCGATGGTACTTCGATCATTGCACCCACCCGAATATCTTTGGCAAATTGCAGGCCTTCTCTGTGCAGCTCTTCTTTTGCACTTGCAATGTACTGTTTTGAAATTTTTATATCCTCCACAGTGGTTATCATCGGAAACATAATACTTACTGAACCGCCTGTGGCAGCCCGCAGTATAGCCCTCAGCTGGGTGTTTAGCTCGCCTGACTCCCGCCCAATATGACGACGTATTCCGCGAACCCCCAGGGCTGGATTCAAGCCGGCGCATCCGTTCAGGTTTCCGATTTGCTTGTCCGCACCCAAGTCCAGGCTGCGGATAATAACCGGGTGGCCGTTCATTTCATCAATCAGAGCCCGGTACGTTTTATACTGTTCCGCTTCCCCCGGGATGCTGTTCTGTTCGATTGCCAGGAATTCTGTTCGAAACAGGCCAATACCTTCCAGCTTATTGTGAAATACCAGTGAAGCATGATGCGGATGCTCAATATTGGCTAATAGTGTTATTTTCGTTCCATCTTCGGTAAAGGTCTCCTCAGGGGCATATTCATCACCGGTTGCTTGCTGCTGGAGGCTTCGTCTGAACTCCTCGTACTCTTCTTTGGTTGCAGGGTCGGGATGCACAATGACTTTTCCGTTTATCCCGTCCACGAGTATCTCATCGCCTTCTTCTACAGCAGATAAAAGCCCATTTACCGCTCCGACTACCGGTATTCCCATACCCTTGAGTATGATAGCCGCATGCGAAGATATGGCCGGGCTCTCGGTAACAAAGGCTTTATCTTTTCGTTTATAGGCTTGAAAGGCAAGTGAAGGATACAGATTTTTTGTCACCATAATATGTGTCTCAGTAGCGTTGGGTGAGCTGCGCTGAGGGGAGGTGCTACCTGTGAGTATTCTGAGGATATTAGTGGCCAGATCCTGTACATCTTCAGCTCTGGCTTGCAGGTAGGGATCGCGAGTTGCTTCGAATTGCGCTATCAGTTCCTGTTTTTCTTCATCCAGCGCCCAGGCGGCATCCTTGTGTTCATTTTCGATTCGCGCTTCAATTTTTTGTAGAATATCCTCATCATAGAGCATCATTTCGTGGGCCCTGATTATCTGATTGAGCTCTTCATTCATCTGATTGTGTATATCCGATATGTGCTGCTTCACGTTATTACGCACCTCTTGCAGGGCTTCCCGGAAGCGCTTTTTTTCCGCTTCTACTTGTGAGGCATCGATAGTGGTGTAGGAGGGCGTAATGGTCAGAGTTTCCTGAAAGACTTGCCCTACCGCAATGCCCGGAGAAATCGGATATCCTTCTATTCTGGTTTCATCGGCTTCGGTTTTTTTCATCTCTATTACTAATTCTAAAAACAGATGCGGTCATATTCAAACTTTTGGGATACATTTTAACTGGCACATTTTAGCTCGCTTGACATTTTTTTGAACTACTGCTTCGAGAGACTTGGTATTGACAAAGCGGTTCAGTGTAGTTAATTCTTTCAGCTATAGTGGATTTGATACGCTTTTGTAGGTTAAGTATATAATTAATCTCCTACTTAAGCTGGGGGGGAGAACTATACCAAAATTGAAGATACCGTATAAGTACTCTGTTTCCATCCTCTTGGGATGGCTAGGGTTTATAGGTATATTTTATTCGAGCCGAGTAGAGTTTAATCAGGTTTATGTAAACTTTCCTTGGAGCATTATTTTACCTCTGATGGTTACATTGGTATGGGGGACTCGATACGGGCTGATTAGTATTACCTTTGGTTTGGTGGCCTTTTATCCGTTTATTTTAGGTGGTTATAATGGATGGGCTTCGTGTGTGCCGACGCTCACCCTCTATTTATGGATTATAATCCATGGGTACGGAGCTGAACAGCGAAAGGGTAGAGAAAGCAATAACCATAAGTTGCGGCACAATTTGTACTTTCTGCAGTTTATACATAGTACCCTCCGCTTGATATTGTACCTCTCCTTTTTTCCGTTGTTGATTGGCTTAAATCCTCCCTTCTGGAACCCAGCGGCTTACGTAGATGTCGATATGAGCATTATTTTGCTTTTTGCGGTAAAAGGGATTATTGTAGAAACTATTTTTGTTGCTCTGTGTGATGCACTGCTGCAGATGCCCTGGGTGCAGAAAATATTTCGGCTGAGAGTTACGGCGGCTGCAAAGTATAACACCCCAATTATGGCCGGGATTCTCGGGTTTGGCCTTGTTTTTACCTTGATAGTTTCGGCGGTACACACATTTATTGTGGATCAAAAAAATCCTCTAGAGTGGCTGCTGTTTCCGAATAAGAAGACAGAACTGACTTTGATTCTGGCATCTATTTTGTTTATTATTTTAGGCGGAATTACCGTAAGGTTTGTGCAGCAGATGCTCGAGACTAAGAATGCTTTGCTGCATAGGAAGAAACAGTTACAATCAGCTCTATATGAAATCAAAGAACTAAACGCCGAGTTGGAACAGCGAGTGGCGCGCCGAACCTCAGCACTACAGGCGGCAGTTACCGAGTTAGAAGGGTTTGCCTCTACCGTATCCCATGATCTAAAATCTCCTCTTAGGGCAATTGAAAGTTACGCTGGAATTTTGTTGGAAGACTATGGAAACTGTCTGAGAAAAGATGGGAAAAACGGTGATGCTGAAACTATGGTGCGGGATATTTCGCACACCAGTCAGGAGATGATAGGTCTGATAGATCGCTTGCTCGAGTATGCAACTATTTCCAATGTGACGACGGAGAATGAACGGCGTAGTGCGACTGTCAAAGAAGCAGTAGATATGCGGGCAATGGTCACTGCCGTGTTTGAGGAATATCAGGCAGCCTTTGGTTACAGCAGCAAGTATTTTAGCTGCAGAGGCGATTTTCCAGTACTCGATACAGATAGGTTTCTGATTAAGCAAGTGATAAGCAATATAGTATCGAATGCAGTAAAATTTACAAGTACCCGGGAGCAGCCGGAAATAATCTTTCAGGCTAAGAAGCAGAATAACATGTGGAAGTTTACGTGCAGTGATAATGGGGTCGGCTTTGACATGACCTTCAGTGATAAGTTGTTTCATATTTTTCAACGCATGCATCGGTTAAAAGAATTTCCGGGGCATGGCATTGGACTTGCTACTATAAAGAAAATAGTACACTCCATGGGCGGCTCTGTTACTATTCAGTCTGCCCCCGAGCAGGGTACGGAGCTCTCATTTCTCCTGCCTGATTGTTTAGAGTGCCCCCGTGATACTTCAGAGGCTGTTTCATGTTTAAAGTAATGCTGGTGGACGACCAGCAAATAATCCGCCGTCAGATTAAACGGATTCCTGTATGGGGGGAGTATTCCGGGTTTCAGGTGGTTCAGGAAGCCGAAGACGGGAGAGAGGCTCTTGATAAGCTTTTACAGGCGCCGGTGGATCTACTGATTTCGGATATAAAAATGCCCCGCATTAATGGATTGGAACTGTTAAAAGAGGTCTCGGAGAAGCAGTTGGCCACCTGCGTGGTATTTCTCAGTGAATATCAGGAGTTCAGTTACGCTCAAGAGGCCATTAAATACGGGGTGTTTGATTATTTAGTTAAACCGGTACAGCAAGAGGAGCTAAGTCGGGTATTGGAAAAAGTCCAAGAGTACATAAAAAATAAACAGGCCGAACAGGTGAAGCTCCAGTCCCTGGAAGAGAACTTAAGCAGTGGGATATCAGTGTACTATCCAGACGGACACATAAAGACGGTTATTGAACTTTTACTCCGAGGCAACTCGGAGGCTCTCCTTAAAACCAGAAGTATGGCGGAAGATGTGATTAAAGCAGTAGACTATCACCTTGTGAAGGCGGAGGTGCTGTTAGAAAAGGCGCATCAGGAAATCTGGGAGGCTCTCTATTGTCATCATCCGTGGATGGAGAAGTTTGCGGACTCTAAGGTACACTCTCCTCCGGAGTTTTCTAAAGCCCGTGGTACGGATCATTTAGTTGAGAAACTGGAAGATAGAGTGAAGCTGCTGCTGGAACTGCTCGATAAGTTAGTTTTTATGAGTTACCGCCACTCGGTTATTGAGCAGGTCTGTAAGATGGTACTTAACCAAGCAGAAAGCGAGCTGAGTGTCCACCACATCGCTGAGGTCCATCATATATCCAAAAATTATTTGGGAGATCTGTTTAAGAGCGAAACCGGTAAAACCTTGTGCGAATACATCACCATGGTAAAGATGGAGCGGGCTGTAAAGATTCTGAGAACTGAAGATGTGAGAACTTACGAGGTGGCCTATCGTTTAGGGTATAAAAACCAGGAATACTTTAGCAAAGTATTCAAACGCTACACCGGAAGAGCTCCGAGTGATTTGAAACCCAAACATCAGTAATTTTTAGGGGTAGTATCCGTAAAAACTTCATTGGTATTCTCGGTCTTGCCGCTTATGATAATCCTCATAGTAAACCAAGGATTCCTTGGAACCAAATTTTTGAGGAGAGAACGCAGATGTTAGTTATCAAAAAAGCTTGTATTGGTATTTTTCTGATTGCAGGAGTGTTTTTCTTGTTAACCGGGTGTGGAAATACCCCCGCCGAGGAGGCAGAAAAAAACGCTTCCCCAGCAGAGGAGAAGAGTGAACAGGAGATCTTTCCTTTGGACTGGTCAGTGCAACCGTCTTTGGGTTTAATCAAGGGAGATTATTATCGAATTGAGGAGCGGTTCAGACAGGGTCATCTCGGCATCTTTGAACTGGTGAAAAATGGGGATGAAATAGTTCATGTAGAGTTTAACGAAACAACCCGTTCGAATTACTATAATCGATATTTTCAAGATGTTCCCAAAAGGATGTCGGAATACAATTTTAATATGGGAGCGAAAAAGGGGGCTGCTTGGATCCAGAGTGTGGTGTTGGTAGAGGAACAGATGCTTGAGGAACAACGTATTTTGGGTGATTTTGATGTTGTCAGCGGAGCCTCGAATAGTATCTATCAATCCATGCTCCCCTTAGCAGAGAAAATTGAGGCTGAGTTAAGCACCCCTTCCAATAAAAAATACTACAGTATCGCTGAAAAAATCGGAGGAGGTTTGACGGCTTATCTGAAGGTAGTTCTGTCGGATGGAGAAATAACTTCTGTGCGCTATGATGAGATTTTTGCGGATTCACCCGATGAAATTGCGGAAAGTGACTGGAAAAAACATTATCGACAGTCTAAATATCAGAGTGTTGAGTATGATGAACCCTCCCGTATTGGCTTTAACTACCAGATGGATGCTTTGAATGATAAGGTAGTGAGAACTCAGGACCTTCTGGATATTTCCGAACTTCCGGCTATCGATGAAAGTGGAGATTATGCCTCTGCAGGTTTTACTATCAGAAATGATGCGTGGGACAGGTATCTAGACTTGGCAGAAAAACTATTAACAGAGATGAAAGCTGATGGAGTAATCTGAAGAATTACAACTCCCCGTGTTTTAAAAAGCTGTAATAGCTGTTTTGAGTAAAAATGATGTGGTCCAGCAGGCTGATTCCTAAAGTCTCCCCGGCCTGGCGAAGGAGGGTGGTAATCTCCCGGTCTTCGTCGCTGGGGTCCACGTTGCCCGAGGGGTGGTTGTGGGCCACGATTACCGCCGCCTCCCCGGCCTTGCAGCGGGGCGGCGAAGATCTCCCTAGGGTGAACGATTGTTCCGACAAATTAATACTTGTTCTCCGTCGAAACTTGTTTCTAATAGACTCGAACATTCGATAAATCCACTTTATGTATCGAGGGTTCCCTCTCGATCCAATAATTTGGTTCTCTGTGAAGATGTGCAAGCGCGATGATGAATATATAATCTGCTTCAATCGAATAGAGTAATTGGAAAGGAAATCTGACAAGGAAACATTTTCTTATTTCAGACCGCTCTATCGGCCAACCGCGAGGAAAGGCCTTAATTCGTGAAATAGCATGCTTTACCTCTTCCTTGAATCGGTCTTCCAGCCCAGGCGATTGTATTTTGTAGTAATCAAACGCATCTTCGAACTCTTTTTACGCGTAATATGACGCGTAATATGAAAAGATAGCTTTCATGAAAAATTCTCAAGGATAGATCAGAATATTTCTTCCATCGGTATTCCCTGTAGTCTACCATTTCGGTAAGCTTCGAGCCTTTTTTCCGCCTCTTCAGCCCATATCTCGTCGATTTTCGGATCGGGTTTTTGAATGCTCGCAATAATGCTTTCCACCAATACAATTCGTTCCTCGGGCTTCAGTTTAAGTGCCTGGGCAACCAATTCTCTAGCCTCTATCGAATAGTCATTTTTAGTATCCATAATCGAATTATACATCTTCTGCCCCTTGTTTTAAATAGAAGGATAAATAGCAGGATAAATAGCAAGTCCCATTATCCCGTACAATCCCAGCGCCCCGTGTTCTAATAAGCTGTAGTACCTGATGCCGTCGATATTTCTGAGACGTGTGCATAATCTTTTTGCAGCCTAGATCACTACAACAATTTACTCCCCTGGAAAATCGTTACTATTTCGGCACGGTTTTCGCTATACTTGTACACTATTCTGTAATTGCGAAATAGTATTTCTCTCAGCTGAGGGTCATGATATTCCGGTACTATCCGACCGATTCGGGGGAAAGTTCTTATGGTCTCGATGCTCTCGAGTATTTTCAATGCAAAATTACGTGCGTTAGATGGAGAATCCCTCGAAATGTAGGTGATGATCTCATCGAGGTCTGAAAGAGCTTCTGTAGACCAAAATATCTCTATTTCAGCCATCTCTGGATACGTTCTTTCGCTTCCTCATGCGTGACGGTCGCACCTTCACGTATATCTTTGAGGCCTTTTTCCACCTTTTCCAAGAAATAGAGCTTTTTCATAATGTCTTCATAAGTTGCGTCATCAGGCAATTCTTGGATCGCCTTTATCGCATTGTCCTTTGTGATACCCATAATCGAATTATACATCTTATGCTCCTTCTTTTAAATAGCAGGATAAATAGCAGGATAAATAACACGAGAAATGACACGTCCCATTATCCCGTACAATCACAGCGCCCCGTGTTCTAAAAAGCTGTAATAGTTGTTTTGAGTAAAAATGATGTGGTCCAGCAGGCTGATTCCTAAAGTCTCACCGGCCTGGCGAAGGCGGGTGGTGATCTCCCGGTCTTCGTCGCTGGGGTCCACGTTGCCCGAGGGGTGGTTGTGGGCCGCCAGTACGGCCGTCGCCCTGTCCTGCAGGGGTTCGCAGAAGACCTCGCGCGGGTGGACAATGGTGCGGTTGACAGATCCAATCGACACGACCCTTACGCTGATAACCTCGTGAGCGCCATTTAGGCTGATACTGAGGAAATGTTCCCGGCGGCGATCGGCATAGTGACGAATAACCGGCAGCACATCCTGGGGAAAGCGGATGCGGTTTTCCGCCGGCCTCAGTCGCCGTCGGGCGTACTCCAAGGCCGCACATATTTGGGCGGCTTTGGCCGTACCGATTCCGGGAATTGCCCGGACCGCCTGTACCTCTATTACCGGGGCGGAAGTGTGGTCGAGGATCTGCACAAGTTTTTCGGCAATTTTATCGACCGAATTGCCCTTTATGCCTGACCCGATAATCAGTGCCGCCAGATCAAGATCGCTGAGCCGGCCGGCACCCTGCAGGAGTAATCGCTCACGGGGACGGGCCTTTTCCAGGCCGGTGACCCCGCTGAGCGGCTGTTCAAATACTTCTTCTTGGTATCTCATACCCCACTAGAGGGGTGGAGATGGCTTGCTGCTTCAGGGCAGCAAAATTATTTTTCGTTGAAAGTGGGAAACGGCCTCTATATGATCACCTCCATAACCATGAAAGGCGTTCAGTAGACGCTGTCAGGTCAACTGGTGGCAGGAAAGCTTACATATCTTTCCGCAGAAACCGTGCCCAGCGGTGAAGCGCCTGTTCGGTGAAATACCGTTGGGCGCGCGGATTGTTAAGGTCAACTGTGTACGGAGGATCGATCAGGCGTTCACGCATCGTTTCGCCACTAACGCTCGCGCTCGCCCAGACATGGCCCTGTTCGTCCGCTTCAAGCACAAAGAGGGCGACGGAGTCATCGAGCTGAGGGGCGTCGGGGAGGTTCGTGAAGCCGACTGAGTGGGTGGCGAAGATGTCCAGGTCACGGAGTCGGTTGATGAGCTGGCTGTTGCTCAGACGATCGGCAATCATGAGTCTGTAGTCGGAAATCACTGAGAGCGCTTCGGGAAACACCCGCCCGGGGTCGTCCGTGCCTGCAGCAACGCTGTATTTGCCGATCGCTTCGTTTACTCGGTCAATAATCGGATGCTCAGCACGGTCTTCAGGGATCCAGACTTTTACATGCACGTAAGGGATAACAGCACGGTAGCCAATCTCCAGGCCCTGTCCACCAATCGCTGCCTCTACTTTCTCGGCGGCACCGGATTCCGTAATACCGAGGCAGACCCATCTCACCAGCTTGGCTTTTCGCAGGTGAAGATTCTTGATCTCCGGTTCTACACCACGAGCGAATACAGCCTTGAGTTCGGAGGGCGGTCCCGGCAGCACGACGATCGTGGTGTTTCGTATCGTGCTCACAAAGCCCAAAGCGGATCCGACCGGGTTCTCCAGTCGTCTGCAGTTTTTTGGGAAAAAGCACTGCTGTTTGTGATCGTCGGTTACCGTAAAACCACGGGCGCGGTAGCTTTCCCCCAGGGCGACCCAGACATCCTCCGCGTAATGGAGTTCATCCCCGACCACGTCTGCTACCACGTTGCGTGTGCGATCGTCAGTGGTTGGTCCGAGACCCCCGGAAATGAACACCCAATCGGCTTTATCGACGAGCCATTCCAACACCTCTTTCATATCCGACTCCAGGTCGGAGGTGCTTACGTGGTGTGTAACCGTCAATCCGTAGTGATCAAGCTGACGGGCAAGCCACGAGGCGTTGGTGTTGACGATCTCGCCGTCAACAACTTCTGTTCCAATCGTAAATATCGCCGCTTTCATTTGATCACCTCCTGATTGACTCCGGTCATGGGGTCAAGGGTGAATGTTAGGAAAAATAATCGAGGAGCACAAGTAAGAAATCGCGGAAATTAGGAGAAAAATCAGGGCAGCGAAATTATTTTTCGTTGAAAGTGGCTGCAGTAGTTGCTCCTTCTACGTAATAAGGCATGAGCATTAGGCCCACATGGGGATCTTTCGTGGCGGATGCCCGGTAATAGCGGTAAAAGTTGGCTAACTCCGGCGGGAGGAACTCCTCGAAGGGGCTTTGGGAGCTGCCGGATAGCTGTGAGCGGATATTCAGCAGGGTGCTGCCAATTATGCTTTGCCGCCCCAGCGACACCGTGCCCCAGGTATCGACAAAGGTATAATTTACCAGTTCAATTTCTTTGGATGTATCGAGCTCCTCTGCAAGTATGTCTATGGCCTCTTGGTATCCACCTATCGTGTCTACCAATCCCCGTTCTTGGGCCTGTACTCCGGTCCATACCCGACCGCCGGCAACCTTTTCCACTTCAGACTGTGGAATATTGCGGCCCTCGCTGACAACCTGTAGAAAACGGTTGTAGGTGTGCTGAAGATAGTCGTTGATGCTCTCCCGTTCTTCGGTAGTCAGTGGGCGGTACAGAGCCCCGAAATCCGCCTGCGGGCCCTGTTTGACTACATCCCATTGGATTTGATGCTGTTCCAGGGCTTCGGCAATGTTCGGAAAAATGGTGATGACACCGATTGAGCCGGTGAGCGTGAAGGGGGATGCGACGATTTTATCGGCAAAGGCGGAGATGTAGTAGCCGCCGCTGGCGGCGGTACCTCCCATAGAGACTATCACCGGTTTTGCGTTTTCACCACTCAGGCACAGCTGCACCTCGCGGGCGATGATATCCGAGGCCAGGGCGGAACCGCCGCCCGAGTTTATTCGCAGCAAAATTGCCTCTACCCGGCTGTCCTCGCGGGCTGCCTTGAGTGCTGCTGCGGTTGTTTCGGCTCCAATATTTCTGACCGGATCGCCTTCTCCGGTATGAATCGGTCCAACCGCCTGGATAAAGGCTACCCGGGTGCTTGGCGGCTTACTCCACTCGCGACGGATTTGTTGCGGGGGCTGATTGTTCCTTATACCTCTATTTTCTATGTACGCCGGAATCTCAGCTTTAAATTCATCTTGCTGGAAGAGCCCGTCTACCAGGCCGGCAGAAAGGGCGTCTTCGGCCTTAAGGTAGGGTCCGTTCTTAATGAGTTCACGGGCCGACCCATTTAACTGTTCGCCTCGCCCTTTCTCTATAACCAGGGCTAACTCGTCAAGCATTCCCTGCAGCATGTAGTCCAGGGCTTCCCGTTCTGCGGGAGGCATTGAATCCTCGGACAGGAAATTGTAGGCGGTTTTATAGTCTCCGGTTCTAAAATTTTCCACCTCAATACCGTATTTCTCAAAGAAACTGTTAAGATAGGGGCTGGAGGCGGAAAGCCCGCGCAGATCGAGGCTTCCTTGGGGGTGCATGTAGAGCTTATCGGCCGTAGCGGCGGCCAGGCTGTATTCGACGGTGTTCATCCGGTTGCTGTAAAAGTATATCTGTTTACCTTTGCTTTTGAGGTGAAGAAGGGCATCCCGAAGCTCCCGCATCGTACTCAGGGACATCTGGGGGTGCTGGTTTACAAATATCAGCCCGCTGATAGATGGGTCATCGGCGATTTCTTTTAGCTCATCGAGTCTGTTGAGCAATGTATTTTGATTCATGAGAAAGTAGAAGGGGCCGGTGCGCATTCCCTGGGGTGCTTCGTACACCCCCGGCCCCATATCGTATTCATAATATAGCTCATTTCCGAAAGACTGGGGATGATTGAACGGCCGGGGAGCAAATTGAACAAAGGCTGTCCCGGACTCTATGTTTCCGGATGGGTCGGTAGAGATTGATGTGCCGCCGTTGACCGACGAAATGGCGATGCTGAATGAGAATCCGAAGGACTGTGACTCAAGATCGTAGCCAAGGCGGGCTTGAACTCCGTTCACCGGCTCGAAGTGCACTCCTACTTTCGGTAGCTTAATCTCTTCTGCCGTCCAGGGTAAGTCGGCAAACAGGCTCATCCTATGGGCTGCTTCTGGGCGACTGAACGAGAGTGGGCGTAGGGCTACTCCGAGGGTGTATGTCGGGTCCGCCTCAGGAGGCAGGTTCGCTGTGGCTCCAATTGATAAAAAGGGACGCGGCCGCAGGAGCAGCCCCGAATTCCAGGTAGAACTTGCCTCGTTAAAGTCGGAGGTATGCAGGGCTGTTCCGAAATACACATTATCTGTGAGTGAAAAAGAAGCTGTAAGGGTATGAAAGCTTTTATTTTGTTCGGACGAGTAGGCATAGCCCAATAACTTGGTATGCAGATACACGGTAAAATCATCGTTGAAGCCCTGGTCGGTGTAATTCTGAAGATAGGCAATACCGGTGCCACGACCGTAACTAAGCACGGCCGGGTTTATGAAACCACCCTGCACTGAACTTGACAGGGCAACGCTCTCATGAACCGGGTGAGGAGCGGCTGACAAAGGAGGGGCTGCAAGAGCGATAAGTAACACTGCGCACAAAACTGCGCATAAAACTGCGTGATGAGCACTGTGAGCGTTATGATTTAGAAGTGCAAAATTTTTCATAAGGTTTCCTCCTCTGGAATTGGAAAAACAATTGTAAAGTTGGTCTCCGGTTCTGTTTTCAGTTGCAGGTTCCCGCGAAGCTGGTTTATCAAGGCGTCTACCAGCCGTAAGCCGACTGTTTCTTCCGTTCGCAGGTGGGGATCTTGCTCAAAGCGTCTGCCGCTGTTGGTTAAGGAGAGTGAAAGTTGATGCCGCGAAGGGTCCCGGAACATACGTACCGTGAATCTGGCCTGTATATCAGGGGTAAACCCGTATTTTATGGCGTTTGTTGCAATCTCGTTTATTATAAGGCCCAGGGGAATGATTGTTTTTACCGGTAAAGATAGGGGGATTATATCAAGCTTCAATTCTACCGGCGGTGAGGCGGGATTTGAAAAAATCTCTGCCAGCAGCTCCCGACAGTAACTCTGAAAATCTATAGAAGTAAACTCCTGGGTGCTGTGCAATTTGTCATGCACTATGCGAATTGCATTTATCTGATGCTTAAGGTCGGCGAGGTCGACTTTTTCTTTAAGGGTGGATTGTTTCAGATTGATCAGTGAAGAGACCATGGCCAGATTATTCTTAACTCGATGGTTTACCTCTTGCAGAAGATGCTCTTTTTCGGAGAGTAGCTGCTCTACTGCTGCAGTTTGCTCTTTATGAGCGGTGATGTCGGTATTAAAACCTACGAACCTGGTAGGGGTGCCGTTTTGGTTAAAAAGCGCTTTACCCCGGGCGGTGATCCATCGATAGGAACCGTCCTTGGCCTGCATCCGAAAGGTAGACTCATAGAAGTCCTTTTTACCCTTCAGATATTCATCTATATGATTAGCGGCAGTTTGTCTGTCCTCAGGGTGGATGAGCTTGGTCCATTCGTCTCTTGTATTAGAGAGTTCTTCCGGTTCGTATCCCAACATAGCAGCAACCCGGTCCGAGTAGAAAGCCTCATTCGTGGTCAAATCCCAATCCCAGAGTCCGTCCCGGCTGCCCTCTATCGCCAGCCGAAAGCGTTCCTCGCTTTCCCGTAATTCAGAAAGGTCATGGAAGATAGCCTGCAGGCACTCATCTTCCACCTTTTTTGTGTTCATCATAACCGGTAGTTCTTTTCCCGACTTAGTCACAATACTTCTTTCCCGTTGAACGGTAGTGCCGCTGGACACAAGGTCGTAGCGCAGGGGTTTCTCAGCAAGTTTATCCGGCTTAAACAGTATATCGATACTGCTTCCGATTAGTTCTTCCCGGGAGTAGCCGGTAAGCTGAATCATGGACAGATTGGTATCGGTGATAATACCCTGATTATTGCCGATCAATATGCCATCAGCGGCCTGTTCGAAGATGGATCTAAAGCGGTGTTCGCTCTTCTTTAGTTGCCTTTCCGTCTCTTTCTTGGAGGTGATGTCTCTGGTAATCGATAGTATGTGGGCCTCGCTATTGATAGTAACAATTCGGGCGGACATCAGTCCGGTTTTCAAGCTGCCGTCTTTGCAGCGGAAGAGCGATTCCAAGTCATCAACGCTACCCTCACTTTTCAGCCCCTCGATTAAGCGTGTGCGGTCTTCGGGCTGTGCCCAGATATCGATATCAGAAGAGAGTTTTCCTAAAACTTCATCCCGGGTATATCCGGTAAGAGCAGTGAAACCCTCATTGATATCAACATACAAGCCGTCCATTCTATTTATGTTGATCGAATCTGGACTGGTCATAAACGCCGCCCGATACTTTGCTTCACTTTCTATGGTTGCCTGATGGGCGGCAAACAGTCTAAAAGCGGTGTTAATAGTTTCTATCAAAATAAACTCGTCAGAGTTTTTTACTACAAAGCCGTAGCCGGTGACTTGCCGCACTTTATCGGTGTAGCGTCTTTCCGGTTGGGGAATAAGGAAGACAACAGGTATACTATGTGTGGATAGGATGCCGCGTGCTATCTCTGCCGCTTTATCTTCATTTTCAAGGCTTGTGTCCAGTATTATTAATGAGATCTCAGGATCGTCGTAGGCTAGAGGGATGGCGTGCTCCATACTCTCAGTAGTTCTTACCTCGAAACCATGTTTTTGCAGTATTTTTGTTTCTGATAGAGCGCTCTGGGCCTCAACTTCTACCAGAAGGATTTTCTTTGTCATAATTATCCCTATATTTCGTCTTGACTCCATTGAATTTTAGGCGATTAGGGCTCTATAAGCAACCTCTATTTATGTTATAGTGGGTCCCCATGAGATATAGAGAAATTAACGATAGGGATACTCTGCAGTTGTATGTGGATACCCTCAAAAAAGAAGAGAGAACCTCTCTGGCGGTTGATTTGGAGGGGGAGTTCAACTTGCATGTTTACGGCGAGCGTCTCTGCTTAATCCAGGTGTATGACGGCCGGGAGGCAGTCATAATCGACCCTCTGAAAATAGAACAGGATGCGCTTCCCCTGCTGTTGGAGGATGAGAAACTGCTGAAGGTGATGTGGGATGCCTCCAGCGATATTTCACTTTTAGTGAACGGTTACGGTATGACGATTAAAAGCGTACTGGATCTGCGGCCGGCGGCGGACCTGCTTGAGTTTGATAAAAAGGACTACTCCAGTGTGCTGGGGAAGATGCTGGGCGTCGAGACTAAGGCAAAGAAAAAGTTTCAGCGTTATAACTGGTTGAAACGGCCTATTGATGAAGAAGCGCTTGAGTATGCCATTGACGATGTTCTGCACATTCCGGCCTTAAAAAAGGAGCTGTTGGAACGCTTGTACGCGGCCGGTCAGCTGGAGGAGTTCTACCACCGCAACTTGATTGTTCAGAATCGGAATTATAAACGTACCCCTGGGCAGCGACACAAAAAGATGAAGGGCTATCGCTACTTGAACAAGCGGGAGCAGGAGCTGCTGAAGCGGCTGTTTAACCTGCGCGATACCCATGCCCGGCGCCTGAACCTGCCGCCCCATAACGTAATTGCCAACCCGGAGCTTATGGAGCTGAGTCGACGCAGTTTAGCCCCGGAAAGGGTGAATTTTGCCCGCCGGATGAGGGACAGCGACCGCCGGCAGATTGTAAAGGAGCTGCAGCAGGAGCTGCAACATGACCGATCATAGATAACCGTTCCTATGATCGAGAGGAAGCGGCCTTTGAGGCTATCGCCACCATGGCCAGTGAATTTAGTTTGGTCTCTACGCTGTCCGCCCGGGAGGTGATGATGATGGGTACCTGCGCCCCCGCCAGGTACCCGGCAGTTTTGGAATTGGTGAGAAAGCCGAAGGTTTTGTATACCGAGTTGGCCGATACCAGGTCGGGAAAGAGCAGGATATCCGCATCTCCGGGGACCTGCCCCTGAACTCCCTTGTGAGCGGCCGCCTCCGCTGACACGGCGTTGTCAAAGCCCAGAGGGCCTTCCACAATGCAGCCGGTGATGTTCCCTTGCTGATTGAGCCTGGCCAGTTCGGCGGCTTCCAGGGTATCCGGCATTTTATCGTTTACCTTTTCAACCGCGCAGACCACCCCCACCTTCGGGTTTTTTTCACCCAGTTTACCCACTAAATCGACCCCATTTTTAATAAGATCGATTTTTTGCTCGAGGGTGGGGCGGATGATAAAGCCGCTGTCGGTCAAGAACAGCAGCTTTTTGTAGTGGGGGCTTTCGATAATGCCCAGAACGCTCATAAAACGGCCGGTTTTCAGCTCTTTCTGGGCCAGCACTGCCTTGAGGAGTACCGAGGTGTCCATGTAGCCCTTCATGATTGAGCCGACCTCTCCGTCGAGGACCAGCTGAACTGTTCTCTCGGCCACAGCCTCTGAATTGCCGTTTACATGCTCTATCCGGAAGTCCGCGGGTGAGCGGCCGGTGGACTGCAGCCCCGACTCGATCCGGCCGCCGTTGCCAACTAGCACGGCCTCCATGATCCCTTGGTTCCTGGCGGCACAGACCGCCTCTAACACGGGCGGGTCATCTGCACCGGCCACTGCAATCGGGCTAATGTGCTTTGCTTGAACATCTTCAATCAACTGCTTAAAACTTCGTATCATGGTATTATTGTAGCAAGCTTCACCTAAAATTCACAGCGTGTTTTTATTTGAGCCAAATTACCCTTTAAGGGCTGGAGATGCTGATTCCTTCCGGGCGGAGGGCTTCAAAGTGATCAATATTATAGGTGTAAATTCGCGAGCAGGAGGCCTTTTTCGCAGCCTCCACATGTAATGCATCGTAGATGATGCCGCTTGTAAGCCCTTGCCCGGAGACGTTGGTGACTGCATTCATATATGCCGTCTTGTCGAGTTCTGCTATGTGAAGCCTTCCGAGAATGCTTGTTTCTATGAGCATACGTGCTTCGATACTGCTGATTCTTTTAGGCAGAGGTAAAGCAGTGAGTACTGAATAGGTCTCGGCAAGTGAATGGGTGGAGCAATATCCCTGATGTTCTCCTGCGGTGTATGAATAAAAAGCAGCAAAGGAACTCTGGTGGTTTGAAAGCTGATCGACCAAAGCCGGAACTAAAACCGAGGTATCAAAGTAGACCCTCATTTATCCAAATACTCCGCTTCACTGTTTTTAGCAACATCGCCTTTAGCAATCTCGCTAGTGCGTTGTTCCCTTGCACGATTAATAAAATCCGAAATATCCAGGGTGACTGTATCACCTCCATGATGCACCAGTATTCCCCGCTTCTCTATGAGGGAGGGTTTTTTACCGCTTACCTTCAAGGAAATACCGTCTGCTTCATTTTCAATTTCAAGCTCGGTACCTGGTCGCATGTGGTGACGCTCTCTGATGTGCTTGGGGATTACTACCCTTCCGGCATTATCAATGGTAATTTTCATGGTTAAATGGTATTTACGCTGGTATAGAATGTCAAGCCTAATACTTCTTCGGGAGCGGATGTTTTTTAGCAACGGGGTTTCCTCACCAAGATGCTGGGGTTACATTTAAGTGGGAGGTGTTATGGCTGAAGAAAATGGAAAATCTACCGGTAATGGGCAAGAGCCAGCAGCGCGAGTCAACAGGCTCGCCGATTCCAACAACCCCTACCTGCTTGGGCATATGTACAATCCTGTTGATTGGCGTATGTGGGAAGAGGAGACATTCGCATATGCAAGGCGGGAGGAAAAGCCTCTGTTTATATCCATCGGTTACTCGACCTGTCACTGGTGTCATGTAATGGCACGGGAGTCTTTTGAAGACGAGAAGGTGGCGGAGCTTCTTAATCGGGGCTTTGTGCCGGTAAAAATAGACCGTGAGGAGCGTCCGGAGGTAGATGCGTTTTACATGGATGTAGCGCTCAAACTCAACGGCCAGGGGGGCTGGCCCCTGACAATTATCGCCACTCCCGAGGGCAAGCCCTTTTTTGCAGCAACCTATATTCCAAAACACGGCATGGGCGGAAGAGCGGGCATGCTGGAGCTTTTGCCGGAGGTGGAGCGCCTGTGGAAGGAGGAGCGGCAGCGGGTACGTGCCTCTGCCGATTCGATTATATCGGCCCTGCAGCCTGGGAAGCCGGGGGAAGTTCAAACTGATGAAGGGGAGGATTCCGTGTATGACCTGCCGCAGGTTCATATTGCCGATGTATTTGCCGACCTTCGCGGCCGTTATGATAGCCGGTGGGGAGGTTTCGGCTCGGCTCCCAAATTTCCCCAGACTCCGCTTCTGCAGTTTCTCCTGCGTAACAGCACCACTCTTGAAGAGGGCAGAGAAGCACTCAGCATGGCTCTGCATACCCTTAGACAGATGCGGGCCGGCGGGATCTATGACCACATCGGTTTTGGTTTCCACCGTTATGCCACAGACCGGCAGTGGAGGGTACCCCACTTTGAAAAGATGCTCTACGATCAAGCCCTCCTTGTTCCGGCGTATCTTGATGCCCTTCAGGCAGGGGGCGACCAAGTCTTTGGCGAAACTGCGCGGGAGACCATTCGCTTTGTCCTCGCCGAGCTTGCCGCACCGGAGGGAGGTTTTTATTCCGCCCTCGATGCGGAGAGCGAGGGGGAGGAGGGCAAGTATTACCTCTGGAGCAGGGATGAGTTTACCGAGCTTCTTGATAATGAGGCAGTGGCGGATTTCTTTCATCTTCGGTCAGACGGAAACTGGCGCGATCCGGTAAGCGGTGAGCAGCAGGGGAGCAATATTCTGTACACGGAGGCGGGTACCTGCGCCTTTTCGGAAATTGCCGGTTGGGAGGGGATTCGTGAGAAACTCTATCGGCAGCGGAGCCTCCGGATTCCGCCTTCGCGGGATGACAAGATTCTGACTAACTGGAACGGCCTCATGATAGCCGCCCTGGCGCGGGCAGGGCGGGTACTGAGAGAGCCGGAATATACAGCCCGTGCGGCAGGGGCGGCACAGTTTTTCCTCTCCTCCATGAGAGGCGAGGATGGTTCCCTTTTTCATCGCTATCGCAGGGGAGAGACCGCGGTGGAAGGAAATCTGGAGGACTATGCCTTTTTTATTTCCGGGCTGATAGAGCTCTACAGCGCCAGTTTCGACCCCTCTTATGTACAAGTGGCCTTGGAGTTTGCCGCTACTGTTCTTGACCATTTCGAGGATAAAGAAAAGGGGGGCTACTTTTTAACCCACCGCGAAGGAGCCTCCTCCCTGCCACTTCAAACGAAGAGTCTGTACGAGGGGGCCCTTCCATCTGCAGTGTCGAAGATGATCGAAAATCTCCTTCTCCTGTTTCGTGTGAGCGGTGAGACTACGTTCCGGGACTCCGCTCTACGGGCGGCAGGGGCACACCGGCGGGAAATTGAGGCAGCCCCGATGGCCTGTTCGGGCATAATCTCTGCTATTGACAACCTTTTGATGGGCAACGATTTTGAGGTAGTTATTGCGGGGGATGGGGAGGAGGCGGAAAAAATGGTCGAGTTTCTTGGCAGCTGTTACCTGCCCAACGGCTTGGTCCTGCGGAAATCCTCCGATACCGCAGAACAGCTTGCCCGTATCGCCCCGCATACCGAATATCACAGTCCCGATACCCACAGCGGCGCCTCGGCCTACATCTGTAAAAACTTCTCCTGTGAACGTCCGGTGTTTACTGCCGAAGCACTTTCTGCCCGTCTACCTGCTAAGGGGGGAGCGGAATAGCCGCATAGCCGAGTTGGGCTGCCTGCCGTCACAGCCCTGAGCCGGTCAGTTCGAATGTCATATTCGGCTGGGGTGGTGACTCAAAGGAGATCCTTAGTAAATCTGTGT